>CAZITO010000005.1:0-58739 GCA_964542225.1 uncultured Bacteroidaceae bacterium
GTTTTATTGGGCAAAGCCGTTACTTTTTGGCTTTCTTTAAGCCTGTTTTCGTAGGCAAAGCCGTTACTTTTCTATGGGTTGTTATAGGTTAAAAACAAGTCAGCATAAGTCAAAGTCTTTATAATAACTCTACAACTTATGCTAACCTATCACAACTTATGTTAACTTATGCTAACCCATTAAAACCTATCGTTGCTTATACCGAGTCAGCGTCTATTTATTACTCTATCAAAATAAAATCTATTTGGCGTTTGTCCAAATCAACTTTTGTCAATTGAACCGTTACTTTGTCGCCCAAACGATAAGCCTTTTCGGTATCTCTGCCTATGATTTGATAATTATCCTCATCCACCATATAAAAATCATCTTTCATTGAGGCTATTCTGACCAATCCCTCACACTTATCTTTTATGGTTGTAACATACATTCCCCATCTGCTTATACCCGAAATCTCGGCTTCAAACCTCTCTCCCACTCTGTCCATCAAATACTCGGCCTGCTTAAATTTCACGCTCTCTCTTTCAGCATCTGCCGCTCTTTTTTCCATATCGGAACAATGCTTGCAATACTCCTCATACTCAACCTTATCAACAGAAGCCCCCTTATTGGCATACAAGGTCAACAAACGATGCACCATCATATCCGGATAACGTCTTATAGGTGAGGTAAAATGAGTATAATATTTAAAAGAAAGCCCGTAATGACCTATATTATCGCAAGAATATACGGCTTTGCTCATTGTTCTCAAGGCTATGGTGGAAAACATATTTTCAAACTTGCCACCCTTTACCTCATTAAGTACACTGTTATAAGTACGGGTCAGAGTGGTGCGGTTTTTGTTATCTATCAAATAGCCAAACTTGGAAGCAAAGGTTTTGAAAGCATCCACTTTTTCGCTATTAGGTTCATCATGCACGCGGTAGACAAAAGTTTTTGCATCTTTCTTGTTTTTTACCTTTCCTATATGTTCGGCAACCGTACGATTTGCCAAAAGCATCCATTCCTCAACCAACCAATTAGCCTCTTTGCTTACCTTTAAATGTATACCTATAGGTTTTTTGTTTTCGTCAAGGTCAAAAACATACTCAGGGGAATTAAAATCTATTGCTCCCTTTTTCATTCTTTCAGTACGAAAATGCTGTGCTATATCCCACAGGGGCAAAAGATATTCAGCCATTTCTCCCGCCTTGTTTTCTATTACCTCTTGCACTTGGTCGTATACAAATCTCCTATCCGAGTGTATGACAGTCCTGCCAATCCAATAGTTAACTATTTGCTTGTCTTGGTTTATCTCAAACACAACGCTATAACACAAAGAATCCTCATTGGGTCTCAAAGAACAAAGTTCGTTGGATAGTCTTTCGGGCAACATGGGTATGGTTCTGTCTACAAGATAGACGGAAGTTGCTCTGTCGTAGGCTTCTTTATCTATGGGTGAATTGGGCTTTACAAAATAAGAAACGTCCGCTATATGTACCCCTACTTCACAATTTCCATTTGGCAGTTTTCTAAAAGACAAAGCATCGTCAAAATCTTTTGCATCCTTTGGGTCTATGGTAAAAGTCGTTACATTTCTAAAATCCTTTCTCAAAGACAGTTCCTCTTTTATATCAAAGGTTATTTTGTTTGCTTGTTTCAATACTTCTTTCGGAAAATCCATGGCAAAATCATTATTTGCCAAAATGCTTTCCATTTCTACATCATTATCTCCCTTTTTACCCAAAACTTTTAATATTTTGGCTACAGGTTCCTTTCGGTTACCTTCGGTTTTTACCAAAGTTACTATTGCCTTATCGTTATTGGTGTATGGCAGATTGGGCTTTTCTATATAAAATTTGGTCTTTATGCTATCATCATCGGGAATAAAATAGGCAAAGTTTTTGTGTTTTTCCAACACTCCGGCAAAGCGTTCTTTGGCTCTTTTGAGTATTTCCGTTACCTGACCGGACTTGGTTTTACTCCTTCGTCTTGGCAAAATATAAACTCTTACCTCATCACCCTCCATTGCATCAAGAGAGTTGCCTCGTTTTATTCTTATTGGTTCTGTGTTATCATTGGGTATTACAAAGATTTGTTTTGATTGTCCTATCTCTATTTTGCCAATAACATAAACATTGTTACTATTACCCTGCCTTCTTCTCATTTGTCTCAAATTTTTATTTGTAAACGTCAATAGTTTCCTTTTAGTATTTGCACAGACACAGCAGTCTTAAGTTGTTTTTATAGGATATAGTCTCCTTTTTTTATAATCTTATACTAATGATGATAATATTTTTACAGGTTAAATATTAGATATTAAAGTTATTTTGTACTTTTGCAAATGGTTTATAGTCTTATAAAAAAACATGTAAATAATGAAAAAGATATTATTAGTTGTTGCTTTTGTTGTATTCTTTGGCAGTGCCTACGCACAAAATAACAATGTGCAATTCTCAAACAATGGTTTTGAACAATGGAGTTCCTCACAACCTACAGGCTGGAATACTTTGGGCTATAGTGGTTTTAATCTTTGTGATATAAGCAAAAGTACTCACGCAACAGAAGGCAGTTATTCTTTGGAAATGCGTCCGCAATTATTACCTACTTTTGTTGCTACTTTGTTGGGTATGGAACCTGTAGCCGTTCCGGGATTGATTACCAACGGGACAATAAATTTTTCCGAAATAATGTCTCTCTTTAGTTCTTTTTCCAATATGGGGGCCACAGAATTTACCGACTATATGACCATATTGCAATCTTTGAAAAATGTATTGAGCAACGGTTTGCCTATAGGTGAATTGCCGACAAATATCAGTGGATTCTATGATTTTCAACCACAAGGCACGGATGAATGGTTTGTGGTTTTGTCTTTTGCCACTGCAAAAATTGCCGATTCCACTGCTGTTATAGGCGGAGGTGTTTATTACACGAATCAAGCAACAGTTGGTTTTGAGAATTTTTCTCTTCCTATGCAATATTTGATAAATAATAATAACGAAGCGGAATTGTATTTGATAGCACTTGTAGCGGATTTAAATTCTGAGGCTACAAACTACGGCAAAGTAAATTTGGACGATATAAACATTAACTATGGTAATGTATCTTTAAACTCAGAAAAAAAGAATGAGGAAAATATTTTTGCTTTTCCAAACCCTGCAAACAACGAATTTTATCTTAACACAAACGAAATAACAGAGGTAAGCGTTTTTGATGTTATGGGTAGAGAAATAAAAAAAGTAAAAAATTATCAACCTTATTCATCCATACGCTTGGAAAAAAGCGGTACTTACATAGTGAAAACAGGTGAAAAGTATTTGAAACTCATTGTAAAGTAGTGAAGTGAAAAGGTTGTTTTTCATAGTTGTTATTTGTTTTTGCGTACTTGGAGCTTGCAGTGGAGGTTATTCTTTTACGGGAGCAAGCATAGACCCCAAAACAAAAACTTTCAGAGTAGAGACTTTTTTGAATCGGGCAAGTATAGTACAACCTATTTTGGCATCCGAACTCACATATTCAATGATAAACAAGATACGCTCAGGTACTTCTTTGGAAGAAACAGACGGCGAGGCCGATGTTACTTTTAAGGGAACTATCACGGGATATAATGTTACTCCTGTAGCAATTTCTTCAAACGACCAAGCCGCAAAAAACAGGCTGACCATAACAGTTAAAGTTACTTATAAAAACAGACAAGACAGTAAGTCAAACTTTGAAACAACATTTTCGCGTTATAAAGAGTATGACTCCTCTTTGTCTCTTGCCAATGTGGAAGAGGAGTTGATAAAAGAAATAAATGAAGAATTAGTAGATGATATTTTCACTAAAGCATTTGTTAATTGGTAGCAAAAGAAAACATTTGTTACTTGGAAGATACAGACGCATACTTACCAACAACAAAAAATACAAACACACCGTCAATATCATAGGTTGGGTATTGTTTTTTCTTGCTACATTTTTGTATGTTATTACTCTTTACCCTACGGTTGCCTTTTGGGACTGCGGTGAGTTTATTTTTAGTGCATACGGACTTCAAACCGGGCATCAACCCGGAGCACCTTTGTATCAACTTTTAGCTAAAATATTCTCTTTATTCTCATTTGGAAATGGTCAAATGGTTGCTCCTTTGATTAACGCTCTTTCCGCTGTGGCTTCGGGTATGAGTATTATGATGTTGTTTCATATATTTTTGTACCTGTTCAATAAGTACAGTGAAAAATATGTAGGCAATATTTTGGCCGCAGTTTTAGCTTCGGTTATCTTTGCCCTTACAGATAGTTTTTGGACTTCTTCCACAGAGGCAGAGGTTTATAGTTTATCTTTTCTGTTTACAATACTTTGTATAAGGGTTATACTCATTTGGGACGAAAAACCAGAGGAAAAATATATGGTTTTGCTCTCTTTTCTTTTGGGACTTTCTTTTTGCGTACATCCTCTTTCGCTTTTGATTATACCAGCCATAGTTCTTATAGTTTATTTTCACTACAAAAGAATAACTTCAAAACGTCTGTTCTTTGTTGTGCTCTTAGCCTTATTGGTGTTGGGAGTATTTTATTTTGGTTTTTCTCTTATAATCATTTTGTTTTCTCATTGGTGGCTTGTGGTAGTGTTTGTAACCTTGTGTGTTATTGGATTTTGGTTTGCTTACAAAATGCATAAACCTTTATTGAATACCATATTGTTTTGTATAATATTTTTTATTATAGGTTGTTCGCCTTATTTGGTAACCGTTATAAGGGGTTCACAAAACATTCCATTCAACGAATATGGAATAAAAAACAGCGAAGAATTAAAGGATTACGTTTCTCGCAAGGCCTATATTCAAGCACCCTTATTGTATGGACCTTATTACACGGCTTTGCCTCCGAAAGATTTTGAAATAAAAGACAATATTTTAACGCCTGTATTTGATAAAGAACTCTGCACTTTCTTTCCTCGTATGTGGAATTACACTTCTGTCGGCAATGAGGACGGATATGTTTCGTGGGTGGGTCAGCCTCAAAAAACAGTAATGGTGGACGGACAAGAAAGAGAGAAACCATCTTTTAAACAAAATCTTGCTTTTTTTCTCAATTATCAAACTTACTATATGTATTTGCGTTATTTGCTTTGGAATTTTTCGGGCAGAACAAATGATATGCAGGGTTATGGTGATTTGAGCAACGGAGGTTGGCAAACAGGGTATCATTACACAGATAAATTATTAGGAGTGGAGGATGGTAAAATACCCTCTTATTACAAAAATAAAGCAAATAACAAATATTTTGCCATTCCGTTGATACTTTGTCTGTTTGGAATATTTTATCATTTGGGCAAGGATTCCAAAAGATTTCTTTTTGTGGTGGCAATATTTGTTATGTATTCCATAGCAATAGTAGTATTTTTAAATAATGCAGCCTACGAGCCA
Organism: uncultured Bacteroidaceae bacterium; assembly: GCA_964542225.1. GTDB lineage: Bacteria > Bacteroidota > Bacteroidia > Bacteroidales > P3 > Scybalousia_A. The sequence goes on from CAZITO010000005.1 coordinate 5,384, forward strand.
AGGGAAAGAGATTATATTTATTTGCCCTCATTTATGGCAATAAGTATATGGATAGGAATAGGTATTTTGGGTATTTCGCAAATAATAGCCGATATATTCAGAATAAAAAAGCCGAGATATATTTTGCCTTTGTTTATTGTCGTACCGGTATGGATGGGAATAGAAAACTTTGATGACCACAACCATCGTCACCAATACACAGCCCGCAATTTTGCTATCTCTATGCTTAACTCTTGTGATAAGAATGCCATACTCTTTGTGGACGGCGACAATGATACCTATCCTCTTTGGTATGCTCAATGTGTGGAAAACATAAGACCCGATGTAAGAGTTATCAATAGAGAATTGCTCAACAATCCTTATACCATTTCTCAATTAAAGCAATCTTTTCCCAACAACCCGGCCTTAAAATTATTAATTGAGGAAAAGGATTATTCTTTGGGTACAATGTCCGAAATACAAATTACCCCTTCCTTTGATACCTTAAACATAAAAGATGCTCTCTCCTCATTGTATAGTAGCAAAGGACTAAACGAACAATTTGGCACTTATATCAAAGCACTTTATACCAATAAATTCAAAATTCCTTTTGGTAAACAAAACTTGAATATAAATTTGGATAATGCCGTTTTATCAAAAAGTGATGTTGTTTTGTTGGATATAATAGCAAACAATAACAATCGTCCTATTTATTTTTCGGCTTATAGCAATGATAATTTTTTGTGTTTGGATGACTATTTGACTTTGGAAGGTTTTGTTTATAAATTAAACACTGACAAAATAAAATGCGAAACCGAAATAGTGGAACAAAAAGCAGGTTGTATCAATAGCAAAAAAATGTATGACAATGTTATGCACGGGTTTAGTTTTAAAAACTTCAACAAAAATGTTTATTTCAACGAAATAGAAAGAAGTATAATTTTATACTATACACAAAACTTATCTGCTTTAGCTTACAAACTTTTACAAGAGGGAGAAAACGAAAAAGCCTTGTCCTTGCTCAATAAATGCCTTGAGGAAATACCTTTTGAGATACATTCTTATTCTTTAAACTTGGCCGATATGGCTTTGATATATTCCATTGTAGGAGAAGAAAAAACGGCTTTTAATCTTATGCGACATTCAATTAAAGAATTTCAAAGGTATATGAATAAATATTTTGTGGCATCCATGCGTATGCAGGCACAACAAAGATTGGAGGCAGAGCGAAAGGTCATTCATTTTATGAATTTGTGTATATTGGCAGAAAATTGGGGTGTGGAAGATATGAGAATGTTGCTTTCTGAGTGCTTTTTCTCCGTTATAAGACCTTATTTGGAAATTACTTATAGGCAAAAGAAAATAATGATGCTTAACGATATTTATTACGAGGAGGAAATAGAGCGTATGGATGAAATGATTTTGCAGATACAAGAGTTTGCCAAACACTATGAAGAGGAATTGCCCGAGCCTATATAAAAGAAAATAACTTATAAAGGTAAATATTAGTTTAATGAAAGTTTTGTAACTTTGCACTATTAAAAAGATATGGAGTAATATTATGAGTCAAGAAAAATATAACCTAAGAGGAGTTTCAGCAAAAAAAGAAGACGTACATAATGCAATAAAAAACGTGGACAAAGGTTTGTTTCCTAATGCCTTTTGCAAAATTGTACCTGACAGTTTGAGCAATGATGAGGATTATTGTATGCTTATGCATGCAGACGGTGCGGGAACAAAATCCTCCTTGGCTTATATGTATTGGAAAGAAACAGGTGATTTATCTGTATGGAAAGGTATAGCACAGGATGCCGTAGTGATGAACACAGATGATTTGTTATGTGTGGGTGTAACGGATAATATATTGTTGTCTTCTACTATTGGGAGAAATAAAAATCTTATACCGGGTGAGGTAATAAAGGCTATAATAGAGGGAACGGAAGAATTTTTGGAGACGATGCGTAATTATGGCGTAGGTATATATTCCACAGGAGGAGAAACTGCAGACGTAGGCGACTTGGTGCGTACCATTATTGTAGACAGCACCGTTACAGCGAGGGCTTTACGCAAAGATATAATAACCACCGATAAAATACAAGAGGGTGATGTTATTGTGGCTTTGGCTTCTTTTGGACAGGCAAGTTATGAAAAAGAATACAACGGAGGTATGGGAAGCAATGGCTTAACCTCTGCAAGACACGATGTTTTTAAGAAAGAACTTGCAGACAAGTATCCGGAGAGTTATGATAAAAATTTACCAAAGGAAGTTGTCTATTGCGGAAGCAAATCTTTGACGGATAAGATTGTAATAGACGAAAAAGGCACAACAATAACGGCAGGCAAACTTGTGCTTTCTCCTACAAGAACATACGCTCCGGTTATAAAACAAATTATTAAAGAATATCGCTCACACATTCACGCTCTTATACACTGCACAGGTGGAGCAATGACAAAAATACTTCACTTTGTCAATGGTTTGCATATTGTTAAGGACAACTTGTTTGCTCTTCCTCCTTTGTTTCAAATGATAGAACAAGAGAGCCAAACTTCAAGGGAAGAAATGTATCAAGTTTTTAATATGGGTCAAAGAATGGAAATTTATTGTCCATTAAGCGTGGCAAATGATATTATAGCAATAAGCAAGTCTTTTGATATAGAGGCCAAGATAAGCGGTTATGTGGAAAAGAGCGAAAAGTCCCGACTTACCATCAAAGACGACAAAGGAACATACGAGTATTAAAAAAGAGTTTCAGCAAAATAAATAAGGACGAGAAAATATAATGAGAAGCATATATATATATTTATTGGTATTGTTTTTATCTTTTGTGGCTTTTGCCCAAGAAGAAAAGAGTGAGGATTATTTTAATTATGAGAGAAATTATAACGAATTGCTGAAATCTTATTATATAACCACCAATGAAAAACGCTTAAACGAAACATTCCCCACAAGCGACAATGCTTATTCGTCCAATGGTCAAGCCTCTTCTGTGGCAGATGCCATATATGAACAAAGATTAAACAGCATACCTTCGGCTGTTAATTTGGTTTATAATCAACAAGTCCGAAAACATATCATATACTATTTGGACAGAATGAATAAAAGCGTTGGAGTGATGTTAGGGCTTAGCAAATATTATTTTCCTTTATTTGAGAACATACTTGACTCTTATGGTGTGCCAACAGAGTTGAAATATTTGGTGGTAATAGAAAGTGCCTTTAATCCAACAGCAGTTTCCAAAGCAGGAGCAACGGGATTGTGGCAATTTATGTATGCAACGGGAAGAATTTACGATTTGAGAGAAAATTCCATTGTTGACGACAGATGCGACCCCATCAAATCAACCGTTGCTGCAGCAAAATACTTGGGGGATTTGTATGATATTTACAATGATTGGTCTTTGGTTTTGGCGGCCTACAATTGTGGTCCTGGCAATGTAAATAAGGCCATGAAACGCTCGGGCAAAAGAGATTTTTGGGATATATATACCTATCTGCCAAGAGAGACGAGAAATTATGTGCCTGCCTTTATAGCGGCAACATACGTAATGAATTTTTATGACAAACACGGCATTGTACCTGTGGAATTGTCGCAACCTTTGACTCTTATAAATGACACCGTAAAGGTAAACAAAGACGTATATTTTGGGCAAATAGCCGATGTTTTGCAAATGCCTGTAGAGCAAATAAAATCTTTGAACCCTCAATACAAAATGGACTACATACCCGGCACACAAGCAAATTATATGCTGAAACTTCCTTTTGATTACATAGACCGATACATAGAATTTGAGGACTCAATAGCACATCATAATTTGGAAAAATATAGAGGCGATGTGTTTGCAGGCTCAAACGGAGATAGCAACGTATATGCCATAAAAAACATATATCACAAAGTAAAACGCAATGAAACTTGGAATTCCATAGCCAGAAAATACAGTGTTACGGTATCCGAATTACGTTCTTGGAATAGGAAAATAAAACGCAACCGACTTAGAATAGGTACAATGCTAACAGTGAAAACCAAAGTACTTGTGGAAAAAGAAAAGATTATAGACAAGGACGACAACGAAAAACAATCCTCTTTTGAACAGAACGAAATAGTTGAAGCCAATAATATGGACAATCAACCACAAAAAGAAGAGAAAAAGAACCTCTCAACAACCTCTCAAAATAAAAATACCAATAAGAATACAACAAAAACACACGTTGTCAAAGCAGGGGAAACCCTTTCTTCCATAGCAAGAAAATATGGTACAACAGAGCAGAAATTGAGAAAAATCAACGGCTTTGACAACAAAGCGGCAAACAGAATAAGAATAGGACAAAAAATAAAGATTAAGTAACACTTCATTGTAATTATGAAAATAAAACAAATTATCATTACTCTCTTTATTATTTTAGTGGTAATGTTTATGACCTCTTATTTTTTTCCAAAAGAGGGATTGTATTTGGGCGATATTCATATAGAAATACCAAGTATTGAGGATATGTTTTTTGACAAAAAGGTGGAGTATGCAAATATTGATAACCTTTTGAAAAACATAGATTCCTCAAAAAACGACACCATAAAAGTAGATAAAAACATAGCAACAAGAATTTACAAAGATGATGTTGTTTATATAGAATATCCGAGCGAGGACGAGAGTTTGTTGTATGGTTTTTTTGAGGATTTGGAACAGTCTAACAAAAAAACAGTGCGAGTACTTCACTACGGCGACTCTCAAATAGAGGGCGATAGAATAACCTCTTATATAAGAAATAAATTGCAAAACAAATTCTTTGGCACAGGACAAGGACAAATACCAATATTCTCTCGTTCAAATATTGCCAACGTAACCTATCAATATTCTAAGGGTTGGAAACATTATCAAATAATTAGTCCCAAAAAAGGCTTTCATTCTTATGGTTTAATGATGGAAACATCCGTTTCAAAGACTGATATTTTTCCAAAACCATATATGCAATTTGACTTTTTTAAACCTGTAAATTCCACTCTTACACTTTACTGCACAGCCTTAGGCAATGGAGCAAAAATAAACATATTTACCAACGGAGAATTGTTTGCAGAGAAAAACATTACTTCCCAAAACGTCAATAAGATAAATCTTGGCAAGGTAGAGAATATTAAAAATTTAAAGATAGAAACCTCCGACAGCGTACTTTTCTATAGTTTGGATATATCGGAGAAAAATGGTGTTTATGTGGATAATATTTCTTTAAGAGGTTCTTCGGGCTGGGGATTTACCAATGGGTCGGCTCAAATTCTTACTGAAATGGCGGATAAAAGCAATATGAATGTAAAATTGATAATTATGCAATTTGGTGTAAATGCCATACCAAAAGAAGAAAAAAAGGTGTTGCCAAACTATGATTATTTTAAAACAACATATTCCAAACAATTGGCTTTCTTACGCAAAGCCATACCCGATGCGGCTATAATTGTAATAGGCTCTTCTGATAGGTCTATAAAAAAAGGAACCTCCTATATTACCAACCCAAATGTGCCAAAACTAATACTTGCCCAACGACAAGCCGCCAAAGAAAACGGTTGTATGTTTTGGGATTTATTTTCGGCTATGGGAGGAGAAAATTCCATGCCTTCTTGGGTATTAAGAGATAAGCCTTTGGCAAACACAGATTTCATACACTTTAACCATAGAGGAGCGGAATACGTGGCAGAATTGCTTTATAAGGCTTTGCAAGAAGAGTATATAGAATACAAAAGAATAAAAAACAAATAGCAATCCGTCAATAGATTATAATAATTCGTCACGACCTATGCCAACTTATCAAAAATACTAAAAAAAGAAAAAAAAACAAAAAATTATTGCAATATAAATATTTGTTACTAATTTTGCAAACGAGTATTAACCTGGTCGGGCTGGGGCTTTATGTTTTTTACAGTCTGACTTAATTTTGACGTTTATGGTGGCAAAACACACATTATTAAATTTAATTTCATATTATACCTCTCAGTATCACAGTATTAAGGGGGGGGGGAATAAGACTAATTCCATTGCTTTTTATTTTAATTTGTATTTATTATAAGACACTGTTTTGTCAATAGGTGGTTTGACATATAGGGATTACTGTGTTTTGTTGCAATGTTGTTTGTAAAAAAAATAACAATTTTTAATAATCTAACAGTTAAATTTATGAAAAGAGTATTAATGTATGTTATAGTAACGCTGTCGGCTATAATATTTTGGGAGAATAAATCTTTCGCACAGACAGCACAAACATTACCTTATACGGATGATTTCTCTACTAATAGCGGTTGGACGTATGCAGATGCAGACGAGTATGGTAGAAACTCTTGGCTTATAAACGAAGATAGGCTCTTTGTTCGCCCATACCATGATTATTATATCGCAACCTATGATACAGAGATGTGTGCTACATCATACGTTTATCGTAATATACAAGTGGGTTCGAGCGATTCCATAAGGATAGAGTTTGATATTACAGTAGGGGGTCAAAAGATAGGTAATACTTATTATGACTATGCTTTTGTATTGTTTGCTCCTGAAAACTATAATTACATGGGTGCTACTTTTTGTCTTGGTCCTAATTGTGTACTTGGTCCATTCGTTATGTTTAGCCCTATGGCAAACCTAACTTCTGTACATAAGGATACGACAATTGTCAACTACGCACCAAATAGCACGTTGAAGATAGTGTTTGCATGGCACAACGGTAGAGATAATAATATTGATGGTCCAAGTGCTATTATTGATAATCTTAGCATAACAGAGGTCAACGCTCCAACACCCGCCGAGCCAGAATCGGCAATTGATACGAGCAAACATATCACTTTGACTGTTTCGCAAGGAGACACTATAGGGTTTAGTATTCTCGCATCTGCAAATAACACTCCCATAAAAATTGAAAGTGGTTCTTGGGATACAATAATAATTGCCGGTACTAACACTATTTTCAAAAAATATAAATCTCAATCTACAACAATGACTATATATGGAGATGTAGGCGGGTTTTCGTGTTATGGCAATGGCTCAAAACTAACTGCCTTAGACGTTTCACATAACACAGCATTAATATATTTGGAATGTGACAAGAACAATCTGACAAGTTTGGATGTCAGCACGCTTACTAATTTGATATCTTTGAGCTGTGATGAAAATCAATTAATAAGTTTGGATGTCAGCACGCTTACTAATTTGGTGGACTTGGCATGTAGTGAAAATCAATTAACAAGTTTAAATATTAGTGGTTGTGATAGTTTAAAGTATATTATTTGTTATGGGAATCCGCTATCAACACGAGCAATAGATAACTTGTATTGCCAATTGCCTGATAGAACTTCACAAGAACAAGGAGAAATGGTTATTTCTCTTGATTCTACAGATGAAATAGTTTTGGCAACAAACAAAACCAATGCAACAGATAAAAATTGGGGTGTGTATTGGGGAGATACAACGGACTACAGCATATACGAAGTTGTTACAAACGGTACATACGTTTGCGGAGAGGAGCCTTCTGCTTTGGCGAATATAGAAGAGCAAACCATAACTCTTTATCCTAACCCTGCAAAAGATGAAATTGTGCTTAAAGGCATCAAAGAAATGGTAACAGTCTTTGACGCTAACGGCAGAATAGTAAAGCAAGAAGTGATAAACGAAAGACTTAATATAAAGGATTTGAAAAGCGGTGTTTATTACTTGCAAGTAAATAAATCGATGAATAAATTTATAAAACAATAAAAATTTAAGTAACATTATGAATAGGATGTATTTTGGTTTTATAGCATCTGTGTTGGCTATAATACTTTCAGCAAATTGCGTATTTGCACAAAACACAGCACAAACATTACCTTATACGGAGAGTTTTTCCTCTAACAGCGGTTGGACTTATGTAAATGCTGAGGACTTCGATGAAGCCAACTTTAATTCTTGGTGGATAGACCAAGGCAGACTTTTTGTTTACTACGGTTATGGAGATTATACCAACGCAAGTTACAATGATGATTGTGCCACTTCTTACGCTTATCGTACCATCAAACTTGGTACAAGCGATTCCGTAAGGATAGAGTTTGACATTACAGTAGGTGGTGAAAAAAGCGGTAACACTTATTTTGACTATGCTTTGGTTTTGTTTGCTCCTACAAGTCAAACTTATACGGGTTCCACTTCTTGTTTTGACCCTGATTGTCTGAATTCTTCATACAAATTATTTGGACCTATGTCAAACTTAGCATCTGTACATAAGGATACCACCATAGCAAATCCTTCACCAAATGGGACTTATAATATAGTATTCGTTTGGCACAATGATGCAGATAATTTTTATAATCCGAGTGCTATGGTTGATAATCTTAGCATAACAGAAGTCAACGCTCCAGCACCTGCAATAGATGTGAATATGAGTAAATACATTACTTTGACCTCAGACAGTGAAGCGGTTATTGATAGATTGAATTTTTTGGCATCAACAGATAGCACAGGTGTAAGAATAGTACGTGGAAGTTTTGATACAACTTTTATTATAGGTACAACGTGGAGTAATAATGCTATCCGTGTATCAGGTATTTCAGATACCACAAAAATATATGGAAATATATCAAGTTTTTATTTAAATGATTATGGTAATAATTCTTTATTGGCATTGAATTTATCACATAATACATCTTTAGACTCTTTATATTGTATTAATGGTCAATTGACAAATTTAGATGTAAGCGGACTTACTAATTTACAAACATTGAAGTGCTATAGTAATCTATTAACAAGTTTAGATGTAAGCGGACTTACTAATTTACAAACATTGGAGTGCTATAGTAATCAATTAACAAGTTTGAATGTTAACGGATGTACAAATTTAGAAGAGTTGTACTGTTATGAAAATCAATTAACAAGTTTAGATGTAAGCGGACTTACTAATTTACAAACATTGGAGTGCTATAGTAATCAATTAACAAGTTTGAATGTTAACGGATTAACTAACTTACAAATATTGTTTTGTGATGAAAATCGATTGACAAGTTTAGATGTAAGCGGATTAACTAATTTACAAAGATTGGAGTGTTATTACAATCAATTGACAAGTTTAGATGTAAGCGGAGTTACTAATTTACAAACATTGAAGTGCTATAGTAATAGATTAACAAGTTTAGATGTAAGCGGACTTACTAATTTACAAACATTGGAGTGCTATAGTAATCAATTAACAAGTTTGAATGTTAACGGATGTACAAATTTAGAAGAGTTGTACTGTTATGAAAATCAATTAACAAGTTTAGATGTAAGCGGACTTACTAATTTACAAACATTGGAGTGCTATAGTAATCAATTAACAAGTTTGAATGTTAACGGATATAGTGCATTAAGATATATTGATATGGAAAACAATAATTTTTCCACTCAAGCTTTGGATTTATTGTTCTGTCAATTGCCTATAATTGCTACAGATGATACTGCTACATTTTGTGTTTATGGTAGCAATGATAATTACGCTACGTTTTTATTAGCCAATAGTAGCAATGCACTTGACAAAAATTGGTCTTTATACTACTTTGATGCTAATTATAACAGACAAAAAACACCTGCAACCGCCGGAACATACGTTTGTGGCAGTGAACCTGCCGGTTTGGATATGGTTGACAGTGAAAGCCTGACCCTTTACCCTAACCCTGCACAAAACGAAGTATTCATTAAAGGAATATGTGGCGAAATTGTCAAAGTATTTGACAATGGTGGCAAACTTGTTAAACAGGAGATAATAAATGAAAGGCTTGATATAAGCAATTTGGCAAGTGGTGTATATTATATTCAGGTAAATGGTATAACAAATAAAATTATTAAAGAATAAAAAAAATAACATTATTATGAGAAAGAAAGCAATTTTTATCTGCGTTTCCTTATTGTTATTTGCTACAATAACACCGCAGGCTCAAGTTTTGAAAAAACTAAAAAAAGCAGCCGAGAAAACTCTCGAAACTGTAGATAAAACAGAAAAGAACATCAAAAAAGTAGAAGACACCAAAAATGCTATTCAAAACGAGGTGGAAGCAACCAAGAATAGCATCCAAAATGATGTTAACGAAACCGTAGGAACAAAAACAACTTCCTCTGATAATTCTTCTTTGGAAACAACACAATCTCCTTCCTCCGTTAATTCTATTTCGCAGTCTGTTAAGCACGATGGCAAAGCCATATATGTAAGCAGAACCAATGGAGACAATGGTAATGACGGTAGTAGAAACGCTCCTTTTAAAAATCTACAAAAAGCCTTGGACAAAGCACCTGCCGGCTCTACAATAATGGTGGCTGAGGGTAATTATTACGGCTCTCTTAACAGTGGCAACATCAATATTACCAAACCTGTTACCATTATGGGTGGCTATAACTCCGATTTCTCAGAGAGAAACATTTTAAAGTATAGAACAATGATACAGCCTACTCCAGAGTCAAACGGCTCTCATACCATCAAGGGAACAATATCTTTGACAAGTATAGTTGCTCCTAATGATAAAGTGGTTATAGACGGTTTGATTATAGACAGAGGCAATACCATTTCTTACAACAAAGCAGGCAAAGGAAGACCTGAAGGTGTGGAATCTCCTCAAATGAACCCTATAGGAACCAAAGGATTGGGTGGCATAGACCTCAAATATACAGAAACCTATACAAAAGAGTCTTCGGAGATTTATTTCAACGGCGATAAAGGAATAGTAAACAATGTTAACGTGATTATTCGCAATTGTGCCTTTATCAACGCTCCAAATTATGCCATACTTGGTCTTTTAAAAGCAGGCTCTTTGACTGTGGAGAATTGTGTTTTTGTCAATGTGCGTATGGCTTCTATGGACGTTAGAGGCTCCGACCCTAAGGTTATGACTCCTATAACTTTACGCAACAATACCATATTGTTCTCATGGTCGAGATTGCTTGATTTGGCAAGCATGGGATATGGTTACAGAATGCAACCGGGTACTTGCAACACTTTGGAAAACAATATTATCGGTTGCTCAGTATTTTCGGGTATAGACCGCACTCATATAGATTCGGACAAAAATCGCGAGGCTTTAAGAAAAGATGTTGTAAACAATAATATATTCTTCCTTAATCGTCAAACAGATTTGACTTTGCCGGGTGGTGGTATGTTGTTGAGAGTTAAGTGTGAAGATTTTAGCGATGTTGAACAAATATCTGCCAAAGGCAATAAATCTCTTGCCGACCCTAAAATCTTTAACGGCAAAATAGATAAAGCCTATTTGGAAGGTTTTATTAATTTGTCTTACAAAGAAGAATCAAATGTGGATTACAACTCTTCGGCCAATACTTTCCGCCAAGCTATGGGAATGAATATGACCGGCACCATGACCAGCGAGGGAAGTATGTTTGCCAACCGTTACCCTTGGCAAGAGGCTTTAAAACTGTTTGGGGCAATGCAAGGTTATGGTGCACAAATGCCTAAATAATGATATAACAAACGTAATTCAAAAAATATAAACAAAAATGCTCTTTCCTAACAATAAAAGGAAAGAGCATTTTTTTACCCCCCCCTATTCTCTATATAATACACCTCCATTTTTGGAAAATCGGTTTACTGATTATCAATAAGTTACAAAACAAATTTTTGCACGCGTTTGGTCAGGTTGTAAAATCTTCGTAACTTTGCATAGAGAAATACCCCTATCACAAAATTCCCAATTTTCATCCTTATAACCACTTGATAATCAATAATAACGAAACGGCGTTTTATTTTATCGAAACGCCGATTCGTCGAAATGAATCGGCGTTTCATTTTTACAAAACGGGCGAAGAAAAAATTTTTCCTTCAAAAAACCGCTCGAAAACGCTGAAAATGACCATTTTTGCCCGATTTTGACCCCTCGAAAAACCTTAACTTGCTGATAATCAGTAATAGCACCCATATTTTTGAACTTTTAGTAACCATCAATTAAATTTCCCGAAAAAATATTTTCAGGCACAGCCTGTTTTATATGGGCGAAGCCGTTACTTTTTCTGATGGGTTAGCATAGGTCAAAATAACTTGTTGTAAGGCAAAGCCGTTATAAATTATCTTGTGGAAGTTGTGTTGAAATAGTTGTTTGTTGATGCAATACAACCTATAAAACAAAAAAAGAAGGTGGCAAGAAAAACTCCTGCCACCTTTTTTTATAAAATAATTATTTCTTAATATCCGAATACTTGCTCAAGAGAAAGTTTTTCCACATTACCAAAGGCTTTCAAGCCCTCCATATCTACTTCACTTTCATTACCAAGAACAACAACAGTGCGTTTCTTTCCTTTAATATACTTTTTGTTAAAGTCCAAAACATCATTAAGTTGCATTGTCTTTATGGCGTTGTATTCTTTTTCTTGCCAACCATTGCTTAATCCCATTTTTTGAGTATAAAGATAAGAATTTATTATTCCCATTTTACTTGTGCGATTGGTACGATAAGAAGAAATCAAAGATTGTTTTGCAATATCAAAGTTTTGTGCCGATACAGGCATATTTTCAAACAAATCTGTAAAAGCATTCAAGGCATCCATAAGTTTGTCGTTTTGAGTACCTATGTGAGACATATTCATATAATGATGATTTTTCTCACTTGGAGTAACAAAGTAAGCGGCTGCAGAATAAGCCAAAGAACGTTTTTCTCTTATTTCTTGGAAAACGATGCTGTTCATACTGCCACCAAAATACTCATTATAAATATCTACCTTTGGAGTCAAATCTGAGGAAAAAGTTTCATTGGCAGTAGTCAATTGACGGCAAAGAGATTGTTTTGCATCATAGTGAATGAAATACACTTTGTTTTGTGTGGTTGGTTGCAAATCAAAATCTTCTTGTTTGATAAGCATGGATTTTTTAGTATTCACTTTGTGCATTTTGTTAAGAATGGTTTCCACATCTTTCAAAGATTTGTTTCCATAGAACAAAACCGTATGCTTTTGGTCTGTCATAACCTTTATCATATCGGTAACATCTTTTGCAGTCAAAGAGTTTATCTCCTCATTGCTAAGAGTGTATTTCAAAGAGTTTTCCCCATAGTTGGCAAAAGAAACAAGACGTTGGAAAATACGATTTTGATTGCTTTTGGCATCTTGTCTTGATTTTAATACATCAAGTTTTACATTTGCTATTGCGTCATCGCTTATTTTAGGGTTGTTTATTATATCCTCAACAATGGCAAGGGCTTTTTCCATATTTTCCGTAAGCCCCTCAATGTTTATGGTGGCAAACTCACCTCCGCCCATACTTATATTGTAATCACAAGCAATATCATACATTTCTCTTTTTATCTGAGCAAGAGAACGATTTTTGCTTTCCAAATACTCCATTGCATAGTTGCAAGCAGAAGCCATTTTGTTATAACGATAACCAAAATCATATCTGAAAGTAAGTTGGAATCTTCCGTTTTGGTTGTTTTCCACATAAAGCACATCAGAACCTTTTTTCAATTTGCCTTTTTGCATATCCTTCTCATAATTGACAAACACAGGCTCTATTTCCTTTACTTTCATATTTTTGATTTCCGTTAAGAATGAACTCTCAACATCTCTATTGACAACCACAGGAGTTATTGCAGGTTTTTCCACTTTGGTAACCTCTTTTGGCTCACCTTGACGCTTGTAGATAACTACATAATTATTGTCTTTGAAAATACGTTTTGCAAAATCAATTAACTCTTGTTTGGTTACCTTGGACATTTCGTCCAATTCATTTACGGCATCCTGCCAATCTTGATGAGCAAGATAAGCGTTTATCATACTCATGGCACGCGAACTATTGCTTTCCAAACCTTTCATTTCATCAAGTTTCAGATTGTTTATGGCCGCAGTCAAAAGTGTTTCGTCCCATTTGCCACTTTTGAATACTTCTATTTGTTGCAACAACAAATCTTTTACCTGGTCAAGTGTTTGCCCTTGTTTTGGCATACCCACAAGCAAAAAAGCAGTATAATCATTAAGACTCATTACTCCGCTTCCTGCATACATGGTAAGTTGTTTTTGATTGATATTTTCATCTATCAAACCGCAAGAACCGTTTGACAATATTCTGTCCATAAGATTGGCAAGCAATACTTCTCTGCTTCCATTTCCCGCATCTATACGAAAGCCTATTCTAATGTTTTCAGCCTCCAAGCCCCAAACATCAACCTTTCTTACCTCTGTTATTTCAGGTTCTTTGATTTGTTTAAACTCAGGCACTTTCTTTGCAGGTATTTTTCCAAAATATTTATTGATAAGTTTTATTGCTTCCTCCGGGTCAAAATCACCACTCATGGCAATACAATAATTGTTTGGCACATAGTAGTTTTCAAAGTGTTTTTTGATGTTGTCCAATGAAGGATTTTTCAAATGCTCTATTGTGCCTATTGTTGTTTGTGTACCGTATGGGTGATTTGGGAAAAGAGCAAGATTAAGGGCTTCGTAAACCTTTCTGCCATCGTTTGCCATACCCATATTTTTTTCCTCATATACCGCTTCCAATTCTGTATGGAATAGCCTGAAAACAGGGTCTGAGAATCTATCGCTTTCCACCATTAACCATCTTTCCAACTCATTGGAAGGTATATCCTCTTGATAAACAGTCATATCATTGGAAGTAAAAGCATTGGTTCCCTGTGCTCCTATCAAGGACATCATTTTGTCGTATTCATTTGGAATTGCGTACTGCGAAGCCAAATAAGAAACAGAATCTATTTGATGATAAATCTCTGTTCTCTTTTGCGGGTCGGTGGTGTGATTATAAACCTCATACAACCTTTCTATCTCTTGTATGTAAGGCTTTTCTTTTTCCCAATTCAAAGTACCAAAAGATGTTGTACCCTTAAACATCAAATGCTCCAAATAGTGAGAAAGTCCTGTGGATTCACTCGGATCGTTCTTACTACCCACTCTTACAGCAATGTAGGTTTGTATTCTCGGTTTGTCCTTGTTAACAGAAAGAAAAACTTCCAAACCATTGTCCAAAGTATAATGAACAACATTCATAGGGTCGTTCTTATACGTCTTTTTGTTGAAGTTTTGTGCATTCAGCGAAAAAGCCATAAGCACAAAAACAAACAAAACCAGTTGTTTAACTATTCTTCTATTCATAATTTATAATTAGTATATTGGTTATTTTTTTGCAAATAAGTGATTTAATAAAAATACTTCTATTCCTTTATTTTGATATCTGTCATTGTTTTTTCGCAATAATGACATCGCAAAGTAAGAGGTTCTTTTTCCACTACGTTAAATATGGTATCCATTTCCTCTACATTGGTTATGCAGTTTGGATTGATACATTTAACTATTTTTTGTATCTCGTTTGGAATTTCCATTTTTCTTTTCTCTGTTACCTCATAATTTTTGATGGTTATAAGGGTTGCCGTTGGCGCTATGATTGATAATTTGTCCAACTCTTCTTTGGCAAAATATTTGTTGGTAGCCTTTATAATTCCCTTTCTACCATATTTTTTGCTTTCCAAGTTGGTGCCTATAAGAATTTCATCACAAGCGTTGTCCAAGCCCAAAATTCTTACCACTGAAAAAACTCTATCGGCAGGTATATGGTCTATTACCGTGCCGTTTTCTATTTTCTTTACTATCAGTTCTTTATTGTTAGTTGTCATTATTTATTCTTTTTTTGAGGTTTTATAAATTTATTTTATTTTGTCTGCATAGCCAAGTATGGAGGCTATAAGAGCCTGACGCACAAACATACCGTTTTTTGCCTGTTGGAAATAATAGGCGTATTTGGTTTTGTCTACGTTCATTGCTATTTCGTTGACTCTTGGCAATGGGTGAAGTATTTTCATATTGTCTTTGCAACCTTGTAACATAGAAGCATCCAAGATGTAGGAATTTTTTACCTTCTCGTATTCCAAAACATCAGGGAAGCGTTCTTTTTGAATACGGGTCATATAAATGATATCTGCAAAAGGAATGGTATCCTCAAGTTTTCTATATTCGTGGTATTTCAATCCGGCATTGGTTACATAATTTTTAACATAATCGGGCATAGACAAACTCTCGGGAGAAACAAAATGAAACTCTGCTTTGAAGTTACTCATAGCCTGCACCAAAGAATGTACGGTACGACCATATTTAAGGTCACCCACCATTGCTATTTGAAGATTTTCCAATGTACCCTGTGTTTTCCTTATTGAATACAAATCAAGCATACATTGTGTAGGATGTTGATTGGCTCCATCGCCTGCATTGATAACAGGAACGGGACTCACCTCGCTTGCCCAACGGGAAGCACCGTCTTTGTGATGACGCATAACAATGATATCGGCGTATGAGGAAACCATCATAATGGTATCATGCAAACTTTCACCCTTTTGCAAAGAGGTAGCCGTAGGATTGGAAAAACCTATAACCCTTGCCCCAAGTCTATTGGCGGCAGTCTCAAAAGAAAGACGTGTTCTGGTGGAAGGTTCAAAAAATAATGACCCCACGATTTTATCAGATAATACAGGCTGATTTGGTTGTTTTTCAAATTTTTCAGCCAAGTCCAATACAGCCAAATAATCTTCCTTTGTGTAATCTGTAATGGATATTAGATTTTTGTTTTTAAGATTGACCATAATTATAGTTTTTATTTTGTTATACTTCTGCTTTTGTTCTTTTTACTCTACCTGTATTAAAAAAACAGCGACCTATTTAAATAAAAGTCGCTTGATTAACAAAAAAAATAAATTCTTTGGAGAATATATTTCTCACTTTATTATTATCTGTCAATATGTACGTTAAACCATTCATATATTTTGCAAAGGTATATATTTTTTTTGACCTTACAACATATTTTCTCTTTTTTTGCTTAAAGTACTTGTTAGTGACAAATTATTATAGCAGAATGTTACCAAATCTTTATAATGGCTCCCGTTGTAGCATCAAGTTCTATTTGTTTATTGCCACCTACAAGAGTGGTTACAAAACCATACTGCGCCAATTTCATAACCTTATTACCCAAAATTTCATTACCATACTCTACAAATACCTCAACCTGTTCCGGTATGGAATAATAGATACCTATACCTGTTTTTGTTTTGGCAATTCTATTTTTAAATTCTTTGGAATTTCTTTTTTCATTGACTTTGTTTTCAAGTTCCTTTACTGTATTAAAGGAATGTATACGGGCCAATAATTTTATATCGTCATTCTTTGCATTCAAAGAAGTAACTCCGTTTTCTTTGGAAAACTTACATATAGGCACCAACAAATCTTCCTCCACTATTATAGGTTTTTGAGGTATTATGGAAAATGTGTATTCCTCCTCCGTAACAGTTTGTGTCCCCGTAAAGAGTGCAAGATAACCGTTTATCATTGCGTCCAATTGTTTGTACATAAAATCCACTGTTGTGTTTAAATACGTTCCCTCTACCTCTCCGGATAAAATTTTTGTCTGTTGCTCTCTCAAACGTTTGATTTCAGCCACTGCCTGTTGTGCGGTAAGAAATGGATGTTTGGTCAAATAACCTTGCTTTAACAATTCTTGCTCAAAAACAGGAGTAACATTAGAGCAGTCTTTACTCTCCATCTTTGGTTGCATAGGGCGATGTCTGAAATCTCTTTTTGGTTTCCCCTGCGTTGCTAAGTCGTCTTGCTTATCTGTGTATATACTTTTTATTGTCCCGTTATCAAACAGTTCCACCTTGGTATTGGCATTGTAGGTTAGGAAATATTGATAATTCTCATTGGCTACACCTTTTGGACTCATTGTTATGGATTTTATTTTATAACTCTCTCCATTGTTAAGGTTTGCGTTATCTATACCCAACAAATAGGCAGACTCACTATAAACACCTTTGGTTGTAGTGGTTTTTTCCACCTTTACATTAAAAACAATTTCAGTTTGAGCAACCGAGTAATAAACTCCGTTTTGATAGGTTTCCGCGTCCGAAAGGGTTTGCGATTTGTAATTTTGAGCAAATGTACTCATTGTAGTTAAAGCCAAAAGGCTCAGAAAAATTTTTGTTGCTTTCATATAATTTTCGTTTTTTTTATTATTTTATTGATATTACTCCATATTTCCCATCTATTCGCAATATTACATAGGGTCTGTTTTGAATAGTGGCTATACTCATTCTTAACAAAGCAGAACTTAAATTGGTTTTTTGTGCAGTGATTAAGGTTTGAATGGTATCGAAATTTTCATCTATAACCAACATTTTTTTATCCTTAACCACCAAAGCCCTATTGTTGTTAAAGGAGGACACATAGTCAAAATGTTTATCTGTCAAAGGCTCTAACGAAGAAGCATTGACAAAAGTCCACCCGTTCTTGTCTCTGACGTTTAGAATATTATTTCTTTCTGTACCTATATCCAAATATTGTGTTTTCTTTTCTTGCCCCGAAGCGTATAGTCTCACATATTGTTTCTTGTTCTTATATTCTACGTAATCTCCAAAAACAAACAATTGCTTAACCTTCGGAAAGAATTGCTTCTCTCCTTTATCATTGAGTAAGACAGAATTATTTTTGCCCTCATAAAAGACTACAAACGATTGTTTGGCGGAAACTTTCACTTTGCTGTACTCAAAAGGTACTACCTCCCTACCCTCCAAGTCTAAGGCACCCCATTTTTTGCCTTTTTTGAGAATAACACCATTGTTTACACAGCCCAAAGCGTCTATATATTCAGGAGAAATAAGCCAACCCTTTTGCGAGGACATAACCCCATAATTAAGAAAAGAATCCGCTACAAAAACCACATTCTCATCACTATAAGAAATAAACCCCATAATATTGCCCTCATAGTGAGCAAGCAATTTGTTGTTTTTGTTTAAAACAAAAGATACTCCATCATTCATAGCCACAAAAAAAGTATCCTCTCCCAATACGGTTACCTGTACTTGCTCATAGGCAGTGGGTACATACAAAACATAGTCCGAACTTACTATGCCGTGTTTGGTATTTTCTGTAACATCAAAATAATTTGGGTAAATGGTGGGTTCTATACTTTGATACAAAGGTTGAAACAATATTTCACCATTTTCATCAAAAAGTGCTTGCTTGCCCGAAGGCAAAAAGGCTTTTACATAAAATCTATCACCTTTGTTTATCAGTTGTATTTCATCAAAATAGGCACGAGATTTTATTTCTCCTTTCTCGTTCAATAGCCCCCATACCCTCATTCCGTCTCTCATACCTATGTAGGCATATAATTTACCTTCTATTACAGGCTGTATTTGCAAATATTTTGCCTCTGTCAATGGTTTGCCCGATGCGTCCATAAGCCCGTAAGCCGAATTTTTTCTATATACTACTGTATTATTTATTTTGGACAATATTTCTATATCATCCCCGACCAACGATTGCCCGTCTTTGCCTATAAGAAGAAATTTTTCTCCGTTATAAACCAAAGCCGAATTGTAAGAAAATACATTAAGAGGCGATTTATAAACTGTTGTAAAGCCTACTTCAAGCAAATATTGTGCAGGAGAAATTACCTTGCCATCAATATTAATAAAACCGGCCTTTTGATTTTCTATAATGGTAATCACACTATCGCCGTATGCATCTATCCACTCATACTTGCAGGGTACAATAATTTGATTTCCCTTTGCTATACCCCAAAGATTGTTTTCCTTTATTGCAAAATAATCATTCTCCAAAGCAAAAACAGAGTCATACTTAAAGTCCAAATAAACACTGTAACTATTTTGCGACAGCGAAAAAAGAGCATAAATGGATATAAAACAAAATATAAAAAATCTTTTAATCATAAACTCTATATTTGAATTCGTTGCAAAGTTACAATTTTTTTATACTTCTTTAATTGATTCTTACCAAAATCTTACATAGAGTATTTTATAAATTATAACGACCTATAAAAAATCAGCACAGGCTTTTTTTAATTCAATTGAGCAAGTTGCTTTGGGGGATATAATTTCTTGCATAACCTTTTCTGCCAATTTTACAGGAAAAACACCTTTGTAAAGAAAGTGTTTGAGTAATTTGGTATATTCTTCCTTCCACTCTTGCCCGTGGGGTTTTATGCTGGTACCATATTTTTTGATGGCAAAAAAATGTCCCAACTCGTGCAGTGTAACCAACAGAAAAAGATACGGAGGAAGATTGCCATTGACGGTGATTGTTTTTTCGTATTTGGAACATGTTCCCAAATATCTTCGTCTCGGGCGTACTACTTTGAAAACTATATCATAACAAAACACAATATGAGCAATCTCAGAAGCACAGCCTTTGGGAAAAAATTCTTGCATGGCTATGGTCAAATCTTCCTCCGTCATAATATCAACAGATATATATAAAATTATTTTCTTTTGATAGTGTCTTACTCCACGTAGGGCACTCCCCACACTTACGTTTGTACCTCCTGTTTGTACTGCCACACGAAGAGAGTACAAAACAAGATATCAAAACTATGAAAATACAACGTTTCATAAGCAACTTATTTTTTGATAATCTTTTGTATGTATGAGTTACCCTCTACATACAAACGTACGAAATAAACACCCGATGGAAGCGAAGCAATATTTAATTTCACATTTTGTCTATCAACAGGCATTTTATAGGATAATATGCTTTGACCAAGATTGTTAAGTATTGATATAACAACTTCTTTGCCCTGTATGTTATGGTTTACGTTTATATTATTTTCGGCTATGGTTGGAAATACAGTAAAATTAATATCATTCTCTTGCAAGGTATTCAAGGAAGAGTTGTTTGTATCTATAATTGTTTGATTGTAATAAATACCATTTACAAGGGTGTCTCCCGTATTTGTGGAATCTATCCATTGGGAAATATGTTGGAATTGCAAACCAAAACGTCCATACCAATCTTTTTGATAAGAGGAAGTACGACTGCAATCAGAATATCCCCCCGTAAGAGTACCAACCAAAAGACCATTAGTATTAAACAAACCACTACCGGAAGAACCACCTTCCACAATTCCGTAGCCATTGGAGGTCGTAGTCCAAAAAACTCTCCAATGTGTAGGAATGTAAGCCTCAGCAGAAGTTGGTGTTGTGGTAAAGGTAGAAATCTTTTTAATATCTCCTGACGGATGATGAATGCCAACGCCTTCATTTGGTGCAAAGTTGCTTTTTGACCAACCTGCAAAGTATGGATTGTGACTTTCGGTAAAATTATTTTGTAGTTTAACCAATAGATAATCCGTTCCATTGTCACCGTATGAAGTATCGTAGGCTAAAAGAGTACAACCTTGATAGGAAAGGTAGCCCGGCTCATTGCTATACGAAGGAGTAGAACAACCGGAGGCTTCGTAATTGAAATAAAAAATAAATCTTCTATAATCATTATGTGTAAAGTTTTGCACACAATGTGCAGCGGAAAGTATGTATGGCAATTTGCTATTGTCGGTGGTGTTAATTACCGTACCAGTACACCAATAATAACTATATCCGCCTTTTACTTGTATACGCATTACGGCATTTTTAACATCTTGGTAGTTGTTACCCTCTGAACAATTAACATTTACATTGCAAGAACCCGATTGCCTAAAATCTTTTTGCGGAATTTCCAACTTGCTTTGAAACATTTCCGCTTGCTCTTGTTCTATATTGACAACCTCTCTATAAAAATAAACGAACTCAGACATTTCTATTTTTGCCTTCTCTTGTATTTGTTTCGGTTGATAATATTCCATTATGATTTCCTCTCCATAAACATATTCTGTAGCAAAAATACCATCCTCGCCATTGTTGTCAGAAGTATAGGCTCCAAGTACTTTGCTATGGTCTGGGTTGTAAATATAAAACTCCGTACCTTTTGGCAAATAAAAATTGTCCGAACTAAATCCTATGGCATGAGCGTAAGGAATGGTAACTTTAAGAGTATATAAATCATAGTCTTTAAAAGAAGTACGCAGAGCGTTGTCAAAAAAATCCTCAAACATAGGCACAGCCACAGCACATCTTTGCAACTTGAAAAAATTTGCATTCTCCTCATCTTCTGCTAAAAGCGTCTCAACATCAGGCGAAGACAACAACTTTGATGAAAAGCCAACATTTTCTTTTACATCAAAGGAACGAGGCTTTTGTTTAGTGCTTATTTGCGCACTGACCAATAAACTTAACACCAATAGTGTTATAATACTAAAATATCTTTTCATCCTTTTAAATTATTTTTTTTTATCTGTTTATCTATTTCTATAATCTGTGGCAGTACCAAAGTCAAATCATCATTATTTATTATATAATCACTCTTATTAACTTTGTCTTTTATGGGTATTTGATTTGCTATTTTTCTTTGAACCGATTCTCTATCTGTATTATCTCTTAACATAGTCCTCCTTATCATCAATTCTTGAGGTGTGTTGACACATATTACTTTATCAAAGTGTTTTTGCCACCCGCTTTCAAAAATTATGGCACTCTCCATTATAACGTAAGGGAAATGTTTGATAGTATGAGCGTATAAAAACTTTTTGTACTCCTCCTCCACCAAAGGGTGAATGTAGTGATTGAGTTTTTGCAGCTGTTCTTTGTTGTTAAAAATTATTTGAGAAAGTTTATTTTTATCCAACTTATTATTGTTAAATAGTTTTTCAGAGAACATTGCTTCCATATCTTTTTGTATGCTTGGCTTATTATAAAGTTGTTTTGCCTCCATATCTGCATTGAAAACAGGCACTCCCATTTGACTAAAAACCTCTGCAATAAGAGTTTTGCTCGAACCTATACCTCCTGTAAGACCAATGGACAAAGTTTTCATAATAACAGTATTTTTTACTTGAATAATATATAATCTACCCTATCGGGTATTATATTTACCACATTAACATAACTCGGCACACTTGACAAAAATATTTTGAGTTTGGAGTTTTTTTCTATTTCTCGCTCTGAACAAACAACGTATGCCTTAAAATCCTTTGTATATACCTTTTTATAATCTTTCATTGCAACTCTATAACGCAATTTCACCTCTTGCGGAAGGAGTTTTATATTGCGATAATTGTCGTATCCGACAACAGAAACAGGCACACTTATAACATTTTCAGTATATTTTTCCACATCTATTTTTATGGGAATTGTTGTTGTTTTGCAAACAAGCCCGTTGCTCAAATTGGAGACTTCCACGGGAACATACAGTATTACATCTTTGTTTATATTTTCAAAGGTTATAGGCTTGGTATATAATGTATCTATTTTTGCCAAATCTTTCTTATCACCTTCAATCAAAGCATATTTTGTCAGAAGTTCTTCTTTGGAGTATTGATTAAATGGTTTTACAAAGCGAAATTTTGCTTTGTTTACAATGGGTACTCTTTTGGAATAAACATTTTTCCAATTCAAAACAATGTTTTCAAAATTGAGTTTTGTATTAAAAACCTCGTAGCCCAATTCTCTTATTATTAAGGGCTTTAATCTATTGGCAGATATACTGACCTTGCCTTTGCTTAAGTCCAAATTCAATTCGTTTACATCTATGATTATCTTTTTTTTGTTTGAAGAATAAAGCCTGTTGGCTATATAAGTAAAGCCATTTGTCCTTATTTCCAATGTAATAACACTATCTTTGGTAAAAAACTTTACTTTGTTGGAGGAGTCCACAAAACTTATCGGAAAAGATTCATTATATACGTATTCTTTTGAATATGTTATGGATACCCATAGAGCAAAACTCAAAATAAGACACAACACAAAAACATTTAATTGCTTATTGGAAAGTAATTTCTTTATAACGAATATGACTTGCTTTTTCTCCCTCATAATGAATAAAATAATTAAGCGTTTGTCTCTTTTTTGAAAGCAAAGAATCTTTGCCCCAAATAGTTAAGCAACACAAATAAACACATTCCAAAAAGCATGGCTATGTTTTCTTGTATATTTTTATCAAAAGATTTGAGCAACCATGCCATCAGTGGTTTTGCCACACCATAGGCTACCAAATAACATACCGCAATGTTAAGCGTAAATTTGAGAATAACTCTCATACTCTTTTTCTTATACTCAAAGGTATAGTATTTATTAAGAAAATAACTCAATATACTGCCAAAAAAATAGTTTGCGGCTGAGGAAACCCAATAATTAAAATTGCAAACATTATAAGCAACAAACATAACGGCATAACCAAAAACAGTATTTACCACTCCCACAAGAATAAACTTAAAAAACGTGCGGTCTAAAAATTTATCAATCAAGGACTTTATCATTTTTCTTGCTCAATTTTTACTTTTTAGGAAATAATCCGCTTTTATTTTCTTTTGGCAGATAATCGTCTTTTTTGCTCTTTTGATTGCGAGGAAGCACATTTTGTTTTAATTTCTTCCACTTTCCTTTCTCAAAATACAGCCCCGTAATGTTGCCGGAAGGTGCATAGTTTTGTTTAAATCCTTGCATTGCTGGATTTATCGGTTCCAACTCGTCAAAAAAAATCATTTGCTTTTTTTCTGTTTGCGGTGCTTCCACTTCAAAAGGTCTTGCTTTGTGAAACAAAGTACTTTTCTTTTTCTTTTGAGCGGTGGTCTGATAGTGTTGTTGCTCATATTTTAAGGTAAAATAAGCCTCTGTTGAGTATTCAAAAATAAAGCGTTTGCGTTCTTTTTCCCTATAAAATACGCTTTGACCAAATGCAGGTCGTCCTGTGTTTTTATTAAAAGTTATGGGTTCTATGATTTTTTTGTGTGAATAGATATTATTGCCGTCCCATCCAAGCAACAAATAATAAGTATTGTTTTCGTATCTTGTTTGTATCAAATCATAATACACGGCTCCATACCAAAGCGAATCGTTGAGTTTGGCAAATTCGGGCTGAAATACGTCCTCGCTTTTATCAAACAACCTATAAACAATATAATCTCCGTTTTTGTTTTTTGATTGAATAAAGCCAAAATTCTCAAATTCTCCACCTTCCGACATTATAGCCCAAGTAAATATTTTGAATTGTTTATCGGGTGAAGTCAAAATATTTATATTTCTCAGAGTGGGAAAGTTATAAGAGAAACTCTTTTCAAAGTTGAGAGCATCTTCCAAATTGGAAATAAATTTTTCATTGGCAGCAAATCGCTCGTTATCTGTTTTGGCAGAAAACATTTCCTCCATCAAAGGTTTGAGTATCAATTCAAACCCCTGCATATTATAACTCTGCGCACTGGTTTGTGTAGAAACAAAAAACAAAATTCCAACCAATACAATTTTTATTACCATGATATGACATTTACATTTTTGTACTCTCATAATGTGTATAATTTACTTAAAGCAACCTTATAATCGTTTTCAACTTGTTCATAAGTTAAAAACGAAATTCTATCTGCAATCGGAGTAAAAGCAAACTTACCTCTCTCTTTTTCAAATTTACCGCGTCTGGTTTCATCTGAGATACAACAAAATTCAGTTTGAAAATCTTGCAACTCCATAAACTTAACAAAAGCATCCCTGAAATCCGTTGAATGTTCTACTTCAAAAATTTTCTTTGGAAACATCCTTTTATTAAACCATATTACATCCGCAAAAGTAACACTGTCCTTTATTATATGTTCATAAGTAAACATAGGGACACTATCCAATGTTGCAAGAGTCCCCAACCTTTTTTGCTCGAATACACAATTCCTATCGTTAGTGTAAGTTTCAGCAACATCCTTTAAATGATTACCTATTTCAAGTAACATTCCTTGAATGGCAACGTGTTTTCTCTCTATTCTTTCTTTTTCGTTTTTTATTTCTCCCAATTTTGGAAGTTTATCCAAAAAATCGGTCAAAGCATAAACACCTAAACCTATTTTTGTAAAACGTTTATCCCGCTGTACTATCGCTTGTATTGTAGCATTAGGAGTTTTACCCTTAATTTCGTCAGCATCCTTATACTTCCAAACTTCCTTATATATAAGTTTCAATGGTGCAACATAACCATTGTTTAATAAAACCTGCTCTATTGCGTCTGAATATGTCATATCTATTTATATCATTCTGCGGTATAATCCTGTTTTTTCTCTTTCGTTTATTAACCAAAGGCTGTCTACGTTTATATCTGTTTGTTTCCAATTTGTTTTTGTTATAGCATTTTCCATAATTTCCAATTCTTAAAAAATACAATTATCAAATTACTATATCACCTTCAAAAACTTTTGTTGCCGGTCCTATTAATGAAATATCAAAGAAAGAATCGTTTTTTTTGAGAAAACCGACTTGCAAAGAATTGTAAAGAGTTGCAACGTTTATGGTATGTTGTCCATCTGCGAAATTATTTTTTAAAGCATAACAGAGCGCAGTGGCCGTTATACCCGTACCACAAGCCAAAGTTTCATTTTCCACTCCTCTTTCGTATGTTCGGATTAGCAAATGATTGTCATCTGTTTTTGAATAGAAATTAACGTTGGCTCCTCTGTGTTTTTCAAATCTATTGTCGTTTCTTAACTTTTTACCTTTGTTATATACGTCTTCATTCTCCACATCCTCACAAGCGACCACAAAATGAGAGGCTCCCGTATTGCACCATATCCCATCCTTATAGATTTCAAAAATATTTACATCCTGCATTCTTAAAGAAATATTGCCGTCCGCCAATATCTCCGCATTATGTTGTCCGTCAGGAGCAAGAAAAATTGTTTTTTTATCTTTTATCACTCCCATATCAAAAGCAAATTTCACAATACATCTTCCACCATTGCCACACATCATATCACTACTCCCATCGGGGTTAAAGAATTTCATAACAAAATCCACATCATTGGTTTTTCCTTCCAAAAGCATAAGTCCATCTGCACCTATACCAAAATGTCTCAGACAAAGAGAAACAATATTCTCTTTGTCCAAGACCAATTTATTTGACCTATTGTCTATGATTATAAAATCATTGCCTGCTCCTTCATACTTATAGAAATGCAATAACATTACTCTGCGGAATTATTTTCTTGTTCTTTTTTCTCTTCTTTCGGAGGCAAAAGTTTGCTTAATTTATCCTTTAATGCATTTAGGTTGGTATTTGCATCACTGAGTTTTTGAGATATTTGCACGGTTTTATACAAAATAAATATAACCGCACAGCACACTATTATCAATCCCAACCAAAATATAATTCCGTTTTCTTCTGCCGTTGCCCCCTGTATAATAAGCATTGCTATTATTAACAAGCAAGCCAAAAGCACGGCAAAAAAGTTTTTTAATGTTATTTTATTCATAAGGCTATGTTATTTTTCTATTCTTATACGAGCATCAACAGCAACTATACTATCCTTTGTACCCAATAATGGGTTAAGGTCCATTTCGGCTATTTCAGGAGCGGCTTGCACCAAAGCAGACACTCTTGCAATTTGGTCTGCATACAAGTCTTCATTTACACCTTCTTGGCCTCTTACACCTTGTATTATTTTATAACCTTTAAGGCTCTTTATCATTTCTTTGGCTTCCTTAATGCCTATAGGTGCAAGGTTTGAACGAACATCTTTCAATACCTCTATGAATATACCTCCCAAGCCACAAAGCACTTGATGTCCAAACATAGGAGTACGTATAGCACCTATATAAATTTCCGTACCAAAATACATGTGATAACATTGTACAGCGTAGGTATCTTTGATTTTGATAAGTCGTTGAAATTCTTTTCTTACACTTTGCTCGTCTTTTACATTCAAGGACACTCCGCCCACATCACTTTTATGTACCGGACCTACAACCTTCATAACCACAGGATAACCAACCTTATTGGCAAAATCCACTATTTCTTGCTCTTTATCGGAGGAAATATCATTGTAGTGAGAAATTCCTGCTATGTCAAATAATTCGTTTGCTTTCTTAACATCAATATATCCGTTTTCGCAAGAATCTATTACTTTTCTTATTTTCTCCACGTCTATTTTTACGAGGTCTTCCTCTGTTGCAGGGGTTGGGGTAACAACTATTCTGCCAACCGCATTACCAAAGACAGTTTCATCAGGAAAATAAGTATGACCCTTGCTTACAAAATCTTTTACCTCATCTCCTGCTACAAGAGTAGAAGGCAATATAGGGAAGATAGGTTTTTTGCAAGTCTTTATTTTTTCATCTATAACATTGTAAGCATCATAATTAGGCACCAAACCCGGAGTTCCAAATATTACGCACATAGCATCTATTTCCGGCATTTGCTTGTCTACGGTCTCTATTATGGTTCCCAATTGCTCCGGAGTACCTGTTGCAAGAAAATCTATAGGATTGGCAACAGAAGAGCCGGGGAATAATTTTGTCAACAATTCATCGGCAACCTTGCCTTCTATTTTTGGAATATTCATACCACATTTACTCAAAGCGTCTGTAAGCATAACCGCAGGGCCTCCGGCGTGAGTAATGATGGCTATATTGTTACCCTCAAATCTTGGATAAGTAAATATGGCGGCAACCGTGCAAAGTTCCTCTCTACCATAGCAACGTACTATACCTGCCTTACGGAACAAAGCATCCACAGCAACATCATCCGTTGCCAAAGCACCCGTATGAGAAGAAGCAGCCCTTGAACCTGCAGCACTGCTACCCGCTTTAACAGCCACTATTCTACAACCTTTGCTTATAAGACTTTTGGCATGTTTTAATAGTTTCTGAGGTTGTTTTATGTTTTCTATGTAAAGCATTATAACCTTTGAAGATGTCTTTGGGTCAAAAACCTCATCGTGATATTCCAACAAATCCTCTATACCAAGTTGTGCCGAATTTCCTACCGCCCAGCAATGATTGAAGTGCAAACCTTGTTGTTTGCCTATATCCATAATAAAACAACCTGTTGCTCCCGAGCCTGTTATAAAATCAACTCCCTTTGAAGATGGTTCTGAAAAAGGCTGTGAAAAGATAGCATGGTGATAAGGGGTAAAAACTCCTGTACAATTAGGCCCTATCAAACAAGCACCGTTTTCCTCTATAACTTTTACCAATCTTTGCTCCAACTCTTTGCCCTCGTGAGACTCTTCTCCAAAGCCGGCAGAAATAATTATAAAAGCCTTAGTACCTTTTTCTCTTGCCAACACTTCCACCGTGTGCTCTGTATATTTTGCTGCAATGGCAAGCACAGCCAAATCCACTTGTGGCAAATCTTCTACCTTTCTATAACATTTTACTCCTTGAATTTCGTCCATTTTTGGATTAACGGTATAGAATTCGCCTTTAAAGTGTCCTTCCTTTATATTTCTCACCAAAGCACCGCCCGGCTTGGTCGTATCATCACTTGCTCCGACTACTACTATACTTTTTGGATTTACAAGTTCTTTTGTTACCTTTGTACTCATTATATATTCGTTATTTTTATTTTGTTATAAGTTATTGTTACTATACCCTAAGATTGCAAAATTAGTGAAAAATAGTGAAAAGACAATATTTTTATTTGATTTAACGCCGATTTGACATAAAAGTAATGGTTTTTACTCCTGTTTGATAACATAAATTGCAAAATTAAGTTTACCATAGAGCAAAGCCATTACAAATTGTTTCCTATAACGGCTTTACCCCTATAAAGTAAAACAAGCCTCTGCACTTATAAAACACCTTATAGGTGTAACTTACACTAAAAAACTGATAGTAAATTAAATATTATTTGCACTTTTTTCATACCTTTGCAAAACCATATTGACAAAATTTTGCTTTCGTAGTTTAATGGATAAAACTTCGGATTCCGGTTCCGACAATGAGGGTTCGACTCCCTTCGAAAGTGCAAAAAAACGCTGACTCGGTATGAGGTGCATTTTTTTACAAGCATTAAATCTCTCCTTTGCAAATTTGCATTTACCCATGTCAAACAAAAATCACTCCTCTACCCTATAATTATCTATTTATCACTATTGTAATATCATCAAATAAGGATATTAAATTTTGTCCAAAGATACTATGTTTTCTATGTGATGGGTGTGAGGAAACATATCTACGGGCTGTATTTTTGTTACGCTGTATTTGGAGGAAAGAAGTTTTAAATCTCTTGCCTGAGTGGCAGGGTTACAAGAAATGTAAACTATTCTTCGTGCCGAGGTATTCAATATTTGATTTATCACCGTTTCCGCCATTCCGCTTCTTGGAGGGTCTGTTATAATGATATCGGGAGAAAGATTTTGTTTGATAAAATCCTCATTCAATACCTTTGCCATATCACCGGCATAGAAAAAAGTATTGTTTATATTGTTTTCCTTACTGTTTATTCGTGCATCCTCCACAGCGTCCTCCACATACTCTATTCCGACAACCTTTTTTGCCTTATCGGCTATAAAATTTGCTATCGTACCTGTGCCTGTATATAGGTCATAAACAACGTCCTCTTTCTGTATATCAGCCATTTGAGCGGCAAAAGTGTATAATTTAAGAGCTTGAGGAGCATTGGTTTGATAAAATGTTTTGGGCCTTATTTTAAATTGCAGAGGTTTCCCTTTCTCTTGCTGGAAACGAGGCATATATTCCATTATATGGTCTTTGCCATCAAAAACAATAAATTCTTGGTCGGAAAGAGAATCATTAAGTTTGGTATTTATGCAATATTGTAAAGATGTTATTTGAGCAAAACGTTGTTTTAATGCACTCATAACATCGTTTATTATATTCTTATCCTCCAAAGCAAAAACCACAACAACCATCAAATCATTGTTTTGAGTGGTTCTTATGATAAGATTTCTCATAATTCCGCTATGTTCCCTTATGTTGTAATAAGGTATATGTTTTTGCGTTGTATAATCTCTCAAAAAGTTACGTATTTCATTGGATATATCCGCCTGCAAAACACATTTTTCTATGTTAAGCACCTTATCAAACAAACCACTTATATGAAAGCCCAAAGCCGACTCATCTGCTTGCCCTTTTACAAAATCTTTTTTCCACGCTCGAGAAGAAAAAGTAAATTCCAACTTGTTTCTATAGTAATAAATATTGTCCGAACCCTCTATTGGAGAAATATTTTGACAAGATATTCCGCCAATACGTTCCAAATTGTCTATTACTTGCTGTTGTTTGTATTTTTTTTGCCATTCATAGTCCAACATTTGCCAAGAACAACCTCCGCAATCATCAAAATGAGGACACTTAACCTCCACTCTTTTGTCTGAAAAAGATTTGATTTGTATAACTTTTGCCAAACAAAAACTATGCTTTTGCTTATAAACCAAAGCCTCTATAACATCTCCGGGTACCACCTTAGGCACAAAAATAACCTTATCCTCATGTCTTAATATGGCATTGCCTTCGGCAGCAAAACCCTCCACAAGAGCATCCTCTATAACGTATTGTAATTTCTTCTTTCTCATATAAACAAAAGTATATAGTTCTTTTCTAAAAATACAAACAAAAAAGCGAACAGTAACACATTCTTGTATCACTGCTCACATAATTCTTAATAAACTACAAGCATTTACTATCTTTCGTCAGAAACGGTAAGTTTTTTTCTTCCGTGTCTGCGTCTTGCATTCAATATTTTTCTTCCGCTTGCGGTAGACATTCTTAATCTAAACCCGTGTTTATTAACTCTCTTTCTTCTCGAAGGTTGGAATGTTCTTTTCATCTCTGTATATGTTTCTTTTGTTTTCTATAAAAAAATAATACTCAAAATTTGATTTGCAAAGATACTACTTTTTTATGAAACCACAACATTTTTTATTTTTTTTTGTTTTTTTGTTGTTTTTGCAAATAATTATATAACTTTGCAAACTGATTTTGTGGTTTATCGGTGCGTTGTGTATGTTTCCGATAATTAAAAGGGAAATAGGTGAGAGTCCTATACAGTCCCGCTGCTGTGAGTCTCAACAAAAGAGATTTGAAACAACCAAGCCACTGTTTTTTCAAAAAAGAATGGGAAGGCGTTTCAAAGAGAGACAAGTCAGAAGACCTGCCATGAAAGAGTCGATTTTGTTAAATCTTCGAGGATTGAGATAAAACAAAAAAAGTGTTTGTTATTTTTTTTTATTTACTTTTCTTCTGAGAGGTTTTTATCATTTTCGACTATATAGTTTAAGAAATATAACTAAGTAAAAAATATAGAAAAACGATGAAGAAAAGTATTTTTTTTATATCCTTATGTGTTTTATTGGGGTTGAATTTGAAAGCACAATATGACGGAGCCGTTGGTACTGAAGGCTGTCAGGCAATAAATCAAAACGATAGCAGAATAGTATCATGGGCTATAGGAGTGGAGGTAAATAGAGGCTATTGGGACTATGGCGATAACAGAATAGTTACCTATGGCGAGCCTTATATGGCATTGGGCAAGCCCGATTCCACAACTACAAGAGCCATTTCATTGGGAGAAGGTGGTACGGCTTTGATTACTTTTGACAGGTCTATAGTAAATGGCGAGGGCAAGGATTTTGTAGTTTTTGAAAACGCTTTTGGTACTACTTTTTTGGAATTGGCTTTTGTGGAAGTAAGTTCTGATGGTGTCAATTTTTTTAGATTTCCAAATCAAACCACATCTTTTCACAACCCCGACAGCACAACCGAGGGACGCGGAGCAGAACGTTACAACAATCTTGCCGGCAAATATGAGCTGGGCTGGGGAGTCGGTTTTGATATTAATGAAATAGAGGATAATGAATTATTGGACAAAAACAATATTCGTTTTGTGCGTTTGGTGGATGTTATCAATGGAGTCAGTACAGACAGCGAGGGCAATATTATTTATGACGGAGTTTCTTGGGCAACTTATTCTCAAGGTTTTGACCTTACGGGTATAGGCATTATAAACGGAGGAGAACCTTATAAGGTGGCAGATTTTGAGAATTTGGCCTTGCAAACAAACTCTTTTGAAATCATTGATTTAAATAACTATACAGAACAAGAGGGAGAAATTTACTATAAAAACAACATTTCCGAAGAACTCAACTTTTTGGGAACGTTATATTATTCTTATGGTTTTCCCATGTCGGTAGGTTTTGGCGTTAGCAACGTTTCCGATACAAACTCAACCATAAACGGCAATAGCGAATATCGTTCTGCTTACTACATTTCCGCTCCTTTGTATGCCATGGAGGGAGAAAATCACAATTATTTGATTGCTTATTATGATGCTTGGACGGAGAATCAACACAATATAGTAAAACGTACAGATAATCAACCATTTTATCCACTTGGTTGCTATGTTGCCAAATCACTTGCAGCATTTGAAGATTTGGAAGCTTCTACAACAGAAAACCTTTATTTCAAAATCATAGCAACAGGTTACAACACAGAAGGAAACATTACCGACACAGCTCAAATATATCTTTATGATGCAAATAATAATATTGCTAATTTAAAAGATTGGAGATATCTTAATTTGGCTTCTTTGGGTGAGGTAAGCAAAGTGGTATTTTCTTTGGAATGTAACGATAGTTATGTGTCAAATTATTTTTGCATAGATAATTTTGTTTATACCTATAATAATGTTTCTGCAAACGAGAATATTGTGGCAAATAACACTGAAATCAAAATGTATCCAAATCCTGCAACAAATTACACAACCATAGAAACGACAGAAAACGGCAAATTGCAAATCTTTGATATGCATGGTCGTTTGGTAATGAGTAAAGATTTGACAATGGGTGCAAATCAAATAAACATCCAAAACTTACAACAAGGTACTTATTTGATAAAAATAATTGCTTCTTCTCAAATTACTTCCAAAAAATTGATAGTAAAATAAGAAGCAAACAAATTCTTTTTACAACCCCTTACCTCGTAAGGCGTTAGTAAAAAAATTACAATATAGTGTTAGGGGAGAGAAATAGTGTTTATCTTTATTTTCTCTCTCCTAACCATTTTTATATCATTTGTTTAAATAGGTTATAATGTGTTTGCATCCGTTCATAAATTATTTAGACGCAAAAAAATATAAAGGTTATTATAATTTATCTCTGTCTTTACCCTATAAAAAGAGAAAAAAAATAACGACTCTCCCCCATCTTAACTCATATAACTCATAATAAACTGTCAAAAAATAAAAAATAACTGCTTTGCCATATGCTAACTCATAACAACCTGTGCCAACCTATCAAAAAGAGGCAAAAAAACAGCAATATCGGTTTACTGATTATCAATGAGTTACAAAATAAAAAGTTGCACGCGTTTGGTCAGGTCAAAGAATCTTCGTAACTTTGCATAGAGAAATACCCCTATCACAAAATTTTCAATTTTCATCCTTATAACTACTTGATAATCAATAAAAACGAAACGGCGTTTTATTTTATCGAAACGCCGATTCGTCGAAATGAATCGGCGATTCATTTTCGCGAAACGGCCTAAGAAAAAATTTTTTCCTTAAAAAACCGCTCGAAAACGCTGATTTTCACAATTTTTGCCCGATTTTGACCCTTCAAAAAACCTTAACCCACTGATAATCAGCAATAGCACCCCTATTTTTAACTTTTTAGTGTATATCAATTAAATTTCCCAAAAAAATATTTTTCGGCTCAGGCTCAGCCTGTTTTATTGGGCAAAGCCGTTACTTTTTGGCTTTCTTTAAGCCTGTTTTCGTAGGGGCAAAGCCACACCCGTTGGGTGGTTTTATAAGGGCAAAGCCATTACTTTTTTTTATGGATTTGTATATAAATCAAATATAAAGAAAGAAAAAATTCGCCCTATTTTTATTGTTTTTATGATTTATTTTCAATAATTTTTTATCTAATCAGAGTGTCATATATAAAAAAATGTTACCTTTGCAACTCGATGAGATGGTATTTTTTACAAAAATTATGAAAAATAATAGGGCAAATATAATGGTTGAAACTGTTGCATCAGCGTGTAACACTACTTTTCAACATTTTACCCCCCCGCTATGTATAATAATGTGGAGGCATTCTCTTCGCTAAAAATCAAAGAGTATTTTAATTATTTTCTACAATCCTATTTTTTTGAACAA
Source organism: uncultured Bacteroidaceae bacterium (assembly GCA_964542225.1). Taxonomy (GTDB): domain Bacteria; phylum Bacteroidota; class Bacteroidia; order Bacteroidales; family P3; genus Scybalousia_A. Next base: position 40,081 of record CAZITO010000005.1, read on the forward strand.
CAAATAAAAAAGTTGTCAAGGTGGGAGGGTATTAAAAATTATCTTATGGTGGATGATAGGTTTGTTTATAAATATAAATATAAATATAAATATAAATAAATTATATAAGATATGAGTACAACAATAACACTGCAAGAGTTTTTAGACAAGGGAAAAACTTTTGTAATCCCTGCCTACCAAAGAGGTTATGTATGGGGTAAGAACCACGAAGGCAAAAAAAATTCGGTAGAATATTTGATTGGAGACTTGCTTAGCAAGTTTCGAGACAATAAGAAGATATTTTTGCAAGGTTTCACAGTTACAGAAAAAGAAAAAGAAATAATTCTTATTGACGGGCAACAGCGAAGCACTTTTTTATATTTATTGTTGAAATATCTTGGTTATAGAGAAAATTTTACAATAAACTATGATGTAAGAGAAAAGTCACATAATTTTCTAATCGATATAAATAACTTTTTTGAAAGTAACGACTTTGTTGAAAATGAAAAAGAAGAATACCAAGATATTTATTTTTTCAAAAAAACTATGCGCATTATTACAGAAAATTTGCAAGACATAGACAAACAAAAATTTTTACACTATATAACAGAAAATATTAACTTTCTTTATATAAATATACCAGAGCAGCAAGCAACAAAAATATTTACCATGATGAATGGTAATAAGGCTCAAATGCAACAAGAAGAAATAATTAAGGCAGAACTCTTACGTTTGGCTTCTCTTCATGGAGATACAAAATCAAATGAAAATAAAGACTGTCATTATTTTGAACAAGAGTGGGAATGCAATATGATAAGAAGCCGATATGCAAGAGAATGGGATAAATGGTTGCGTTGGTGGAATGATGAAAACGTCCGCTCGTTATATGGTTGCAACAACAATATGGGTTGGTTAATACCTTCGTATTTGCAAAAAAAATATAAGCAAACAGATACTTTAACATTTGAGTATTTTAAAGAAGCTTGTCTAAAAGACGAAACTTCACTCCAAGCAAAACAAACCTTTGACGGCCTACGCAGATTGCAAAAAAGATTTGAAGACGCTTATAATGATTATAAAACATATAATATGATAGGGGCTATTTTGCGTTTGAGTTCCAATGATGAAAACAAAAGAAAATTTATACAATACTATTTTGTTAAGGATAAAAGAGATAAGAGAGATATTAGCATACAAGATTATTATAAACTTGTTTCCTTGAAAATGACGCATGATGAGATAATAGAAGAGAATAAAGATAAGTTTTATGAAAAGTTTAATAATACTTATACCAATTTAAACAATGATTTATTATACGAAAATAAAGATTGTAAAGAATCTGCCTTTTGCTTGCTTTTGCGTTTGAATATAGAGCAAGATAATAAGCAGGAAAGATGTTTTAATTTTGATATTTGGGAAAATCGCTCATTAGAACATATCTATCCTAAATCAAAAGTTCTGCACAAAGACGGACAAGGCAACCTCTTAAATGGAAATAATGAGAAAATTAAGGATAAAACAGAGAGCGACTTTATCTGTAGAGAAACCATAACAAAAGACAAGTGTACAACAACGGAACATAGTATAGGTAACCTTGTTTTGCTTTATAAAAATGAAAATTCAGCATTTAATAATAATAACTTCCTTACAAAGAAAGAGATGTTTTTTAATCCAAATAAAAAGGAATTGATAAAAAGCAAACAACTACTTCATACCGTTTGCGTATTTGCAGAAAAGGAAAAATGGACTGGAGAATCTATTGCAGAAAACAAAATGAAGATTATGAAACAATTTGAAGAAGATTATAATGAATTAAAAACGAAATTTAATTATGGAGAACAAGATTAATTTTAATACAGTCAAGACATACACATTGGCAAAATTATTTTCTGATAATTACAAAATAATAATACCTGACTTGCAACGTGATTATTGCTGGGGAGACGAAACTCATACCGCAGAGAAAAAAGAACTTGTCAGTGATTTTGTTAATAATTTAATAGAGCTGTTCAATGATAAAAAGCATAAAGAGGCTATGAATTTGGGGGTGATATACGGTTATGAAGCCCCGAGTAATCATATTCAACTTTGCGATGGGCAACAACGTATAACAACATTATTTCTTTTGTTGGGAATGCTAAACAAAAAGACAAACAATGCTTTTAGAACGCATTTAATCTCTGATTTTGAATATAAAAAAGACGACAAAGAACCATATTTGCAATATTCCATACGAGAGTCTTCCCTTTATTTTATTAGCGATATTGTTTGTCATTTTTTTATAAAAGAAGAAAATGATGAAGAATACATTAATGAGGTTAAGGATATTAGGAGTGCGTCTTGGTTTTTTAATGAATATAACTTAGATCCAACCATCAATAGTATGATAAATGCTATACAAAAGATAGAAAACATTTTATCTGATAAGGAGGAGAAATGGTGTTTAGAATTTGGGGAATTTCTAACTTCACAACTTAAATTTATGTACTATGATATGGAAAACAGAAAAAATGGCGAGGAAACATTTGTTGTTATAAACACAACAGGTGAGCCTTTATCCAATAATCAAAATCTAAAACCTCAACTATGTAATACCAAAGATGAATATGAAAAATGGGAAGAAATAGAAACATGGTTTTGGAATAAACGTCTAAACGATAACGATACTGCAGATGCCGGGTTTAATGAGTTTTTGAGATGGGTAACAATGCTTGACTCTGAAAAAGAAACTCTCAAAGAAATATTAAAAACGGGAGTATATGCATTTCAAAAAGATAAAATAAAATTTGATGAAATAAACAATTATTGGGAACAAGTCTGCTTTTTGTTTGCAAAATGGGAGAAGAAAGAGGAGTTAAACAAAGAATATTTATCTCCTAAAAAAAACAATAATGGTTTAAAAGTTATAACTCAAATAGATTGTTTCCGTCTGCTTCCGCTAATAGCCTATTGCAAGGAACATAAAGTAACAGATAAAAATGACAGAGACTTATTGCGTTTATATGAATTTGTCAATAATTTATCTCGTATAAGCAATGTCCGTAACGCAGTAAATGATTTAGTCTCTGATGTAATAAATATAGCAAAGAGGCATAAGGACATTATTGAATTATTAAAAGATGATAGTAACATTTCTAAAACAATTTTGTCCGAGGAAGAAAAATTAAAATTATCTATTCTTAAAGATAATGCACATAGAAACGAAATAGAAGAAGCATTTTGGGAAGCACAAAATGATAAAGAAAAAGAATCTCATAAATTATGGTCAGGAGAAATTTTACCTTTAATAGAATGGTCAATGAGTGATAGGTCTGATAAAAATAGTTTTGATATAAATAAATTTAGATGTTATTTAAAACGTTTTGACAATGTATACAACGAATCGGATTTAGACCCTCTTAGACGTGCTTTACTAACCCGAAATTTAAAAGAATATCCAAAAAAAATTCGCAGTAATACAAATTATTCTTTTTGTTATGAGTGGTCTGATTGGCATACGCTGATATTTGAGAATAGCGAAAAGTTTAAAGAATTCTTTGATGATTTGGCAAGGGAAAAAACTTATGAGCAGATGATAGATGAGTATAACGATATGGAAAATGAATATTATGATTTTGTAAAAAAAGACTATTTATTAAAGTATTGCGAACAAAAAAATATTCAATGGATGGGTAAAAATGGGTGGGTGTTAATTGAGAGGCAACGTGCAACAACTTATACATCTGTACGTAATAAGCATTTAGCACACTATCTTTCTGATAAATTGCCTAAGGAGTTTTATACTATTGAATGCAGATGGGATTTTGTAAAAATAGAAGACAAGCAAAATAAAGATAAAGTTTTTTATATCAAATATTGGGACAATAAGTGGCGTTTTGGTGAAACAGAGAAAACGATACAGGAAGAAAACTGTAGCGACACAATAGATTTTAAAGAAACAACAAAATATGAATACGAGAATGTTCTGACACATTTGCAGAAAAAATTAGAAATAAATTAATAAACTTTGTCTTTATTTTGCAAAAGATAAAAAAATAAGTAATGAATTCTTATACCGAGTAAGTATCGGGTTGAGAAAAAACAAAGCCACTATTTTTTATTAGTGGCTTTGTTTTATAAGATACAATAAATTGGGGGTATTACCAAAGTTTTAAGCGTTCGCTTGGTTTGATATACATTTTGTCTGTTGGTTGAACATCAAAAGCCTTATACCACATATCTATATGAGGCAACGCACCATTTACTCTCCAACGTCCCAAAGAGTGAGGGTCAGATTTTGTCAATTGTCTTATGGCTTGCTCTGTTATGTTGCTTGCCCAAACTCCTGCATATGCAAGGAAAAATCTTTGGTCGGCAGTAAAACCATCTATTACAGGCAATTCCTTACCTTTGGTAGCATTCTTGTAGGCATACCACGCAACTTGCAAACCACCGTGGTCAGCCAAATTCTCACCCAAAGTCAATTGTCCGTTTGCGTTAAGGTCAGGTAAAACTTTTATTTTAGAGAAAAATTCAACATATTGTTTACCCTTTTCTTTAAAATTCTCTACGTCTGACTCTACCCACCAATCTGTCATATTACCTTCTTTGTCATAGTGAGAACCTTGGTCATCAAATCCATGAGTCATTTCGTGTCCTATAACCACGCCTATTGCTCCATAATTAAAAGCATCGTCTGCCATAGGGTCAAAGAAAGGATATTGCAATATTCCGGCAGGGAAACAAATCTCGTTGGTTGTTGGGTTATAGTAAGCGTTAACGGTTTGAGGGTACATCTGCCACTCGTCTATATCAACAGGTTTGCCTGCTTTTTTGTCCAAATTGTCTTTTGTCCAAAAACGATTGCATTCCATTATGTTCTCGTAATAAGACTTGCTGTTGTCTATATTAAGGGCTGACATATCAGTCCATGTATCAGGGTAACCTATTTTAACGTAGAATGTAAGCAATTTTTCCAAAGCGGCTATCTTTGTCTCAGGTGTCATCCAATCTTGTGCTTTAATTCTTTCTGCCAAAGCGATTTGAAGATTTTTTACAAGTTTGGACATTCTGTCTTTGGATGATTGAGGGAAGTATTTTTCAGCATACATTTTACCCAAAGCCTCGCCCATTTGTCTTTCAACTTGAGAGGTGCAACGTCTCCATCTTGGTTGCATTTCTTTTGAGCCTGAAAGTGTCTTGCCAAAGAAATCAAAATTGGCCTCTGCTATTTCATCGCTAAGATAAGATGCGGCGGAAGTAATTACATCCCACTCCAAATAAGCCTTGTATTCTTCCGGTTTGATGGTAGCAAGTATTTCATTCATTCCTGCCACAAAAGAAGGTTGTCCGACTACCATATTTTGAATATAAGCATCCTTAACTCCCATAGCATTCATTGTTTTGCGCAATGGAACATTAGGGTATTTGGATTCAAATTCTTGCAAAGTCATTTTATTGTAATTGGCTTCAACATCTCTCAATTCCGTACGAGAAAGAGAAACTTTTGCTATGGCAGTTTCTACATTCATTATGGCTTGCATTTTCTTTTTGGCATCTTTTTCTTTAAAACCAAATAGTTTAAACATACGAACTATATGTTTTTTGTAAGCCTCACGTATTTCTTTTGTGTTGGCATCGTTGTCCAAATAATATTCTTTTTGTCCAAGTGTCAAACCGCTTTGGTATACATTTAAAATATTATTTTTGGAGTCTTTCTCATCGGCATTAAATCCCATATACATAAACTCTTGCAAGCCCATTGGAGCATATTTTAATTGCCATTCCAAAAGTTGAGCATTGGTTTTGCAAGCCTCCAACTCCTTTATTGTAGGCATTATAGGGGATATGCCATCAGAGTTTCTTTTTGTAGAATCCATTGCCATTTTGTACAAATCGGCAAGTTTTTGCTCGGTAGAGCCTTTTGGATAGGTTTTCTTTAACAAATCGTTAAGAATGGAATTGATTCTTTCACTGTTGTCCTTAGCCAATTGGTCAAAAGAACCAAAACGAGAATAAGCCGCAGGCAACGGGTTGTTTTTCATCCAGCCTCCGCAAGCAAATTCATAAAAATCCTCTGAGGGTTTTACATTTTTGTTAAGATTCTCCGGTCTGATACCAGAGGATAAACTTTCCTGTCCGTTAGTTGCAAATCCCATACAAGCAAAAAACATTATGGGTAAAAGTTTTGTCATTTTCATTTACTGTACTATGTTTAATATTTTTATTAGTTATTTTTTACCTTCAAAAAAAAGCGTACTATGTTTGACACAAACATCAAACATAGCACAACTTCAATTCCTTTTCTTTTCTCTTATTTTGCTCCTTTTAGTTGTTTTATCATTTCCATATCAGCCTGAGCACCTTTAACATCTTTTAGTGCTTGTTTGCTGGCACCTCTTCTTTGTAAGGCTTGTATTTTCATATTTTTTTGTACCTTATCAGAATCTATCACCTTGTCCATATCGGCTATGGCTTCGGTATATTTTTTTAATTTAAAATAAGCATTTCCACGTTGATAAATTATATTTATATCATCTGCATTGATAGCCAAATAAGAATTGTAATCCGCTATTGCTTGTTCAAAATTATTTAACATACCATAAATTGTCGCTCTGTACTGATATAGTTTTTCTGTTTTTATTCCGAGTTCTTCTGCTTTTGTATAGTCGTTAAGCGCATTTTGATATCCTTCCGGAGTTTTTAAAGAATAGTTGGCAAACGCTCTGTCCTCATAGTATGTTGCCTCATTAGGGTTGATTTCTATGGCTTTACTGTAATAAGTTATGGCATTAGCCCAATCCTGACCTATGGCATAAGCCGCCGCTATGTTTTTGCTTACATCGTCATTTTTATTGTCCAAATTCAAAACCTGTTTAAGAACCTCTATATAGTTGGAATATTCTTTCAAAGCCATGTAAGCATTAGCCTTTTCCAATAGGGCTTCTTTGTTGTTGGCATTCATTGATAACAAAGTATTTGCATCGTCTATGGCCTGTTTGGAATAGCCCAATTTGTTAAAAGAAAGTACTCTGAACATAAGGGCTTTTTGCAAAGCATCCTTATCCTCGGGTGAAGAGGAAATAAAAGAAGTAAGGTCGGAAACTGCACCTTGATAGTTGTCAGTTTGAAACTCTGCCACTCCTTTATAGTAATAAGCAAAGTTCCAATTAGGAAGTTCGCTTCTGCATTGGTCAAACGAATTAATCATTTCTTGCCAATTCTTATTAGCATTGAAATTGCTATAAGTATCTATCCATTTGTTAAGAGTTTCTTCTTCGCTTTGAGCAAACATAACTGTGCTTGATAAAATCAAAGCAAGTGTCAAAATCATTTTCTTCATGGTCATATCATTTTTTTGTTACTTTCAGAAATACATCTTTATTTAAACGCAAAACCTATCTTTCTTATTATTATTTGAAATAAAATTTTTATAGTTTAAACTTTATATATTTTATTGTTTTACCCTCATTCAAATACATTTTTTCATAAAAAGTTTGTATTTCTTTTACCTCGTCTTCAATATCTGTATTATAAAGGTCGTTGGTTTCATAGATTATATTATGTTTTTCATCTTTAAGCATTTGAGAAGTATAGTCATATAACTCCTCGCTATCTGTTTTGAGATAAAGAGTAGCGTCTTTGCTTAGAATTTTAGAGTATCTTTCCAAAAATCTTGGACAGGTTAGTCTTTTGTTTTCGTTTTTTATTTGAGGGTCGCAGAAAGTTATCCAAATTTCATTTACTTCCTCCGGTGCAAAAAAACTCTCAATCATTTGTATATGACACCGCAAAAAAGCAACATTTCCCATTTTGTTATCAAAGGCTGTTTTACACCCTCTCCACAATCTTGCACCCTTGATATCTATACCTATAAAGTTTTTCTCTTTATGTTTTGTTGCCAAACCTACAGTATACTCCCCCTTACCACAACCAAGTTCCAATACAATGGGGTTGTTGTTTTTGAAATACTTTTCTTTCCAGCAACCTTTAAGAAAAAAAGGCTTATCCTTTATTTGCTCGTATGGAATTTGAAATAAGTTATCAAAAGTAAGGTTCTCGGCAAATCTCTCCAATTTATTCTTTCCCATAAATGTTTTTTTATTATGTCTTTAATACAATCCCTTTACAACGGATTTTTTTGCAATAAAATCTTTCAAATAATAAGGCTCAAAATACGCCACATCCTCAAAATCACCATTATTATATTTCGCTTGAGCAAGCAAAGTCATATATTCAGCATTGAGTACTATGGAATTATCATATACATATATTTCATTATTGAGTACTTCCTTGCACTTGGTTGCTCCATTGCCAACAACTACTATTTTTTTATCCTTATGATAATTTTCATACAAATCTTTATCTATAATATCGGCTGAAATATCTTTAACAAGATTTAAATTTTCATCATACATGGCACTATAAACTTCCATTCTTCGTGCATCTATCATAGGCAGGTATAAGCAATCAGGGTATTTTTCTTTGGCTCTAAATGCTAATATTTGCAATGTATCTATTGCTATCAATGGTATATCCAAAGCGTACGCCAACCCCTTGGCTGAGGACACACCTATTCTTAACCCGGTGTAAGAGCCCGGACCTTTACTGACAGCGACAGCATTTAATTCCTTTCTCAAATCTTGCCCACAAATAGTGAATATTTCTTCAATAAAGGAGGTAAGTAATTTGGAATGAGAGTTTGTTTCCGTACTCGTTTTGTGACAAAGAATTTGATTGCCTCTACTCAAAACCACAGAGCAAATCTCGGTGGCTGTTTCTATGGACAATATCAGAGGTTGTGTTATCATGGCATTTTTACGAGATTAATAAAAACTATTTCATTCAAAAACAAATGAGGTGGAAATAACTTCATCCATTTTAATGTCAAAACTCTCCGTCGGAACTTTTTCCACTATTTGAAAATCAAAACAAACTCCTATCTTTGTAGCCGACAAGGTATTCAAAAGTCTATCATAAAAACCTCGTCCTCTTCCCATACGATTTTTTTCTTTGTCAAAAGCAACACCCGGTATTATCATTATATTGATTTGGTCAAAGTTTGTGTATTCCTTTCCCATAGGCTCCAAAATACCAAATTGCTCCCCCGCTTTCATACTTTCTTTACCCATATATTGTCTGAGTATCAAATCATCACCACTTACACAAGGCAACAAAATATTCTTCTTTTCATACCACTTATCCACAAAATCCTGAGTAAAAACCTCATCTTCCATAGACCAATAACACAATATCGTTTCAGCCTTTTGAAAAAACTCTTGCCTTTCTATTTTTTCAAAGATAGGGAAAGAAAGTTCCTTTTTTTCTTCCAAAGAATAAAGTTTTTTCTTCTCCCTTATCTCTTTTCTTAATATCTTTTTCTCTATCATACCTCAATTACTACTTGCTCTTTGTTTTTATAAAAAAGCATTGTGAGAATTTAATTATGGTTCCCTCCGGTCATAAATAAAACTCAATTCTTTATTTAAGGACCTCACACTCCTATACCAAACCTTCAATCGTATAATTCTAATAATTTATTTTTTCTATTGCTATTTTTATTCTGTCCAAACTTTCATTCTTACCCAATACTTTGAAAATCTCTACCATATTAACCCCTTTTGTATCACCAACAACAGCCAAACGTATGGAATTCATTATTTGTCCCATATTCAATTCGTTTTTAGGAATATAGTCCATAAGAAAAGCCTCAGCCTTTTCTCCCCAATCTTTATTGTCTTCTATTTGGGAAAGTTGTTCAACTATATCTCTCATTCTTTCGCTTGTGCCTTCTTTCCAACGTTTTTTCAAAGCCTTTGGCTCGTATTCTGTAGGACGTACAAAGAAATAGTCGCTGTTTTGCCACAATTCTTTTGCAAAAGAGCATCTTTCTTTTACTAAGTGTACAACATTTTCCACAAAATCCAGGCTTGTCTCAAAGCCCTTTTCCTTTAATTCTTCAATGTATTGCTGTGCTAAAATCTTATCATCTACTTTTTGCAAATATTGATGGTTAAACCATTTGGCTTTTTCCATATCAAATTTGGCTCCATGTTTGGAAATTCTTTCAATGGAGAATTTTTCCACCAATTCCTGTAAAGAAAATATTTCTTGTTCCGTGCCGTCATTCCAGCCCAAAAGAGCCAACATATTTACAACGGCTTCAGGCAGATAACCGCTTTCTCTATAACCGGAGGATACTTCATTGCTTTTCTTGTCGTGCCATTCCAAAGGAAAGACAGGAAATCCCAATCTATCACCATCTCTTTTGGAAAGTTTGCCCTTGCCATCAGGTTTGAGTATCAAAGGCAGATGAGCAAACAAAGGAGACTCCCATTCAAATGCTTTGTAAAGACTTACATGCAAAGGACAACTTGGCAACCATTCCTCTCCTCTGATAACGTGAGATATTTTCATCAAATGGTCATCCACAATGTTAGCCAAATGATAAGTCGGCATACCATCGCTTTTATACAATACTTTATCATCCAAAATATTGGAATTAACCACAATATGACCTCTTATCAAATCATCAAATTCTATTTGTTCGCCTTCTTCAAATTTAAATCTTATTACAAATGGGGTGCCCTCGTCTATTAGTTTTTGAGTTTCTTCTTGTGTAAGCGAAAGGGAGTTTTTCAAATATTGTCTTGTGTGGCAATCATATTGAAAAGTTTTTTTCTCTTTCTCGGCTTCTTCTCTTTTTTGGGCAAGTTCTTCTGCAGTATCAAAAGCATAATAGGCTTTGCCTTTATTAACAAGCAACAAAGCATAATCCTTATACATTTCTTTTCTTTCCGATTGTTTGTAAGGACCATAATCTCCGCCTACTCCCACTCCTTCATCAAAATTGAGTCCAAGCCATTTAAATGACTCTATAATATACTCCTCCGCTCCTTCCACAAAACGAGTTTGGTCTGTGTCTTCTATTCTCAAAAGAAAATCTCCGCCGTTTTGTTTGGCAAAAAGATAATTATACAACGCTGTTCTTACTCCTCCAATGTGTAAAGGACCTGTTGGAGAAGGTGCAAATCTTACTCTTACTCTGTTTGTCATAATACTTTTATTCTTTTATCTTTTGCCTCTTTGAAGGCATTTGCTTTTTTGATTAAATATTTTTGTGGTCAACGATATTGTCAAAAAGTTGTACCAATCTTTTGTCGTCTTGTTACCTCTCATTTCCCCTCTTTGATGATAAACACCGGCATACCCTTCCAATTCATTGGTTCTGTCTGCGGCAAAGGCTGCTTGCTCTCCTGCATATGAAATCAGTTCATTTCTATCTATGTAAGAGGTTGAAATATCATCTATGTAGTCGGTAAAAGTTTTTCTAAAGCCCCATTCCAAAGCAATGCAAGTATGAGAGGCTATGGAAAACTTTACTCCCACACCAAAAGGAATAGCAAGAGCCACTCTTTTATAATTATCTCTACCCTCTACAAGCCCTTGTCCTTCTGTGTTTAGGTCATGTAAAGTTACGGTTATTTCCTCTTGAGTAATGGGGTCAATGATTTCTGTCTTCGGGTTGAAATGAAACAGTGCCAACCCGCCGAATATATAGGGCGTAAATCTATGCTGACGGCTTCCCGTACGATAATCCATAAAATTAAACTCTCCCACCAAAGCCAACTCTTGTAAAGCAGAATGAAAATTAAGGTTACGCATATTGTTAAAGTGTTTGTCGTCTCCCGATAGTTTGCCAAACATCAAAGAGGTTCTCAATACCCAGCGAGGATTAAAATTATATCTTGCCATAATTCCTCCTACAAAATGAGCGTTGTACATATTGAAACTGCTCTCAAATTGATTCCACTCTTTGGTGTTATCTTCTCCGCTTTTGAACATATTGTTTATATCGCCGACATAATTGGACACACCGCCCACAAGTCCTATCTCCCAATAAGAAGACTGATTTTGAGAATACAATACGTAAGAAAAGCAAAGCAATAAGACAAACAATATCTTTTTCATACTACAATAATTTTTTGCAAAGGTAATAAAAAATAATTCAACCTTAATTTGTTTGCTCAACAAAATGAAAACGTTCTTTGTTAAAAACAACTTACTTCAATTCTTTCTTTAATCTTGCTATTTCGTCTCTATAGGTGGCGGCCTGCATAAAGTCCAAATTTTTAACGCAGTCTTTCATTTTTCGCTCCAAAATTCTAATCAAAGTTTTTTTGTCTGTGGTTTTGTTTTCCAACTCCTTGATTTTAACCTTTTGCTCTGCCTTTGTTTTCTTTGCCGTGAGTTCTTCTTTGGCTTTGTCGCTTATGGGTAAAATGTTTTCTATTTTTTTTACAACAGCCTTGGGAGTAATACCATGCTCTTTGTTGTAGGCTTGTTGTTTTTGTCTGTGGTAAAGATTTTCATCTATTGCTCTTTGCATACTTTTGGTTATAACATCGCCATAAAGTATAGCCTTTGAATTTACATTTCTTGCCGCTCTGCCTATGGTTTGAATAAGCGCTTTGTCCGAGCGAAGAAATCCCTCTTTATCAGCATCAAGTATGGCAACCAAACTCACCTCCGGCAAGTCCAACCCCTCTCTTAATAAATTTACTCCCACCAAAACATCAAAACTTCCCGCTCTCAAATCATTCATTATTTCCACTCTTTCCAAAGTATCTATATCCGAATGTATGTATTTGGTTCTTATATCCAACTTCAAAAGATAGGCAGTCAATTCCTCCGCCATACGTTTGGTCAGAGTGGTTACCAGAACCCTTTCTTTTTTGTCCACAGTTTCGCTTATTTGCTCCAAAAGGTCGTCCACTTGATTTTTTGCACTGCGCACCTCTATGGGCGGGTCAAGTAAGCCTGTCGGTCTTATCAATTGCTCTACTATCACACCTTCGGATTCATTGATTTCAAAAGGTGCGGGCGTAGCTGATAAATAAATGGTTTGAGGTTGCAAACTGTGAAACTCCTCCCATTTCAAAGGTCTGTTGTCAAAGGCTGCAGGCAAGCGAAAACCGTATTGTACAAGATTTTGTTTTCTGCTTCTATCTCCTCCATACATGGCACGTATTTGAGGCACACTTTCGTGGCTTTCATCTATAACCATAAGAAAATCTTCTGGAAAATAATCCAACAAACAAAAAGGTCGCTCGCCCGGTTTTCTGCCGTCAAAATATCGAGAATAATTTTCTATACCCGAACAATACCCCAATTCTTGCAACATTTCCACATCGTTGTTCACTCTTTCTTCCAAGCGTTTAGCCTCCAAAAGTTGTCCGTTTGCTTTAAATTCATCACAGCACTCAAACATATCTCTCTGTATGTTTAGCAAAACTTTTGCAAGAGTATTTTTATTTGTCAAAAAGTTGCCGGCAGGATAAATAACAACTTGTTCCAACTGTTCTATGGTACGAGAGGTTAAGGGGTCTATTTTTGATAGTCTGTCTATTTCATCGTCAAAAAACTCTATCCTATAAGCATAATCTGCATAGGCAGGCCAAATATCAATAGTATCTCCTTTTACTCTAAATTTTCCTCTTTCAAAGTTTAACTCATTTCTTCCATAAAGGCTATCCACAAGAGTAAGCAAAAAATTGTTCATATCCAATTTGTCGTGCAAATTGAGATATATGGTTCCAGCGGCAAAATCAGTCGGGTTGCCTATACCATAAATACAAGAGACAGAAGCCACCACTATTACGTCTTTTCTTCCGCTGAGAAGAGCCGAGCAGGCAGAAAGTCTCAATTTGTCCAAATCTTCATTTATTGCAAGGTCTTTGGCTATATAAGTATTGGTTTGAGGAATATAAGCCTCAGGTTGATAATAATCATAATAAGAAACATAGTATTCAACGGCATTATTTGGAAAGAATCGTTTGAATTCTCCATACAACTGGGCAGCAAGAGTTTTATTATGAGAAAGTATAAGGGTTGGTTTTCCTATATTTTTGATTACATTAGCAATGGTAAATGTTTTGCCCGACCCTGTTACTCCCAACAAAACTTGTGCTTTTTCTCCGTTTTCTATTCCTTGTGTCAAGGCTTTTATTGCTTGGGGTTGGTCGCCTGTGGGTGAAAAATCTGCTTGTAAATCAAAAGTCATATTATTCTTATATTTTTTACAAAGGTAGTCAAAAGTAATTTATTTGCTATTGCTTTAAGCGATATAAATAAGTCCACTATGGATTTTTAAATAGCCTGTAACTGCACTTTTTGTAACTTACGCTATTTATAATTTCATAAAACTTATTGCTCTGTTGAATATGCCGTTTGCATAACTTATAGCCATTCCGTAGTTGGTTACCGGAATACCTTTATCCAAAAATATTTTTAAGCGAGAGGTCATTTGTTTTTGCGTAGCCATACAACCGCCACATTGAATAACGAGTTTGTATTGTTCTACATTGGAAAAATCATTATTAAGCCCCGCTTTTATTTCAAATTCCAAGTGTTTTCCTGTATATTTTTCCAATAATTTTGGCAATTTTACCCTACCTATATCTTCACAAGTAGGCGTATGGGTGCAAGATTCCAATATCAAAACCTTATCCCCCTCTTGCAAAGAATCTATAACGGAAGTACCCTTTAAATAAGCCTCAAAATTGCCCTTTTCTTTAGCCAACAGAATAGAAAAACTCGTAAGACCTATCTCCTTTGGCACAATTTCATCAACATGTTTAAAGACTTGGCTATCCGTTATTACCATTCTGATATTGTGTTTTCCCACAAGATTTATTACCTCCTGTAATTGTCCTGTTTGTGTGGTTATGGCTATGGCTTTTTGGTCTAATATTTCTCTTATAGTCTTTACCTGAGGCAAAATCAATCTCCCTTTGGGTGCAGAGGAGTCTATGGGAGTAACCAAAATAACAACGTCCGTGGGGTTAACTATATCATTAATTAGAGGAGAGGCTTGTTTGTCGGATAGTTTTTGCAACTCTTTTCTAATCAAAGAGCAAAGTTTTTCCCTTGCCGAGTTTTCTTTTTCTGAAAGGACAAGAGAAACTTTTTTTAACAAGTCTTTTGATATGGGATAAAGGTCTTGTTTGTTATATATAATAAGGTAAGGCACCGAGTATTTTAAGCATTCTTGTATTATTTCCTGTTCGCAATCGGAAAAAATATTTTCACTTATAACCACTACAGCCAAATCTATTTGGGAAAAAGTTTGTAAAGTTTTCTTCTTTCTTTCCTTGCCAAGTATGGTATTATCGTCCAGTCCCGCAGTATCAACCACAACTATGGGACCAAAATCATTAAGTTCCATAGTTTTTTTTACAATATCCGTTGTTGTTCCTTTTATGGAGGAAACAATGGAAGTGTTTTGATTGGAAATCAAATTTATAAGACTACTTTTTCCAACGTTGCAACGTCCCAAAAAACCAACTTGCAATTTATTTTCCCTATGTTGCATGGCAAAGAAAAACGATTAATAACCCAAAATTTTTAACATTGACTTAGGACTTTGTTCTTTTGAAAAGAGTTTGGTTGTCCAATCTCCGTTTTCGTCTTTGTCAAGTATGACGTGTTTTGGTTGAGGAATAAGGCAGTGTTGTATTCCGCCATAGCCTGCCAAACTCTCTTGATAGGCTCCCGTATGGAAAAAACCTATATACAAGGGCTCATTGTCTTCGTTTTGAAATTTTGGTAAAAATATAGCATTGGAATGAGTCTCTGCCGAATAATAATCTTGTGAATCACAGGTCAGTCCCCCAAGAAATACTCTGCCGTATTCGTTATTCCATTTGTTGATAGGCAAAAGAATAAACCTTTGACCTATGCCCCAAGTATCCGGCAAAGTGGTAATAAATGAGGAGTCTATCATATACCAAAGTTCTCTATCGTTTTGTCTCTTTTGGTCTATTATGGAGTAAAGAATACAGCCCGATTCTCCTACGGTGAAAGAACCAAACTCGGAGAAAATATTAGGTTCCTCTACCCCGTTTTTATTACAGTTTTCTTTTATTTGAGCAAGAATTTCTTCTGTCATATATTCATAATCATACTCAAAGCCCAAAGAATTTTTTATAGGAAAGCCTCCACCTATATTCAAACTATCCAATTCGGGTGCTATTTTCTTTAATTCACAGTAAACATTTACACATTTTCCCAATTCACTCCAATAATAAGCGGTGTCTTTTATACCTGTGTTTATAAAGAAATGAAGCATTTTTAATTTGAATTTTGGGTTGTTTTGTATTTTTTGCCTATAAAAATCAAGTATCTCATTGTACCTTATGCCCAACCTTGAAGTATAAAAATCAAACTGAGGAGCCTCCTCTGTTGCTATTCTTATACCAACATTGCAATTACTTTTTATTTGATTCTGAATAGCATCCAACTCTTCTATATTATCTATTACGGGTATGATATTGCAAAATCCGTTATCTATTAAATTACCAATGTTTTCTATATACTGAGGTCTTTTAAAACCATTGCAGATTATGAATTGTTCCTTTGTTATTTTGCCTTGGTTATACAATTCCTCTATTATATTGATATCAAAAGCAGAGGAAGTTTCCAAATTGACATCGTTTTTCAATACCTCTTCCAAGATAAAAGAAAAATGAGAGGACTTTGTGCAGTAACAATAATTGTAAGTTCCTTTGTAATCGACTTTTGCTCTCGCTACATTAAACAAACGTTTACCCTTTTGTATTTGAGAAGAAATTTTAGGCAAATATGTTAATCTCAACGGTGTTCCATATTGTTTGATTATATCCATCAAAGGAATTTCATTGAAGTTAAGTTCATCATCTTCCACAGAAAACTCGTCTTGTGGAAACTCAAAAGTTTGTTCTATAAGGTCAATGTACTTGTTTTTCATTCCTATAAAAAAGTCTATTTAACTTAATTAGATTAATAAAATTTTACTTGTTTAACTAAATTACAATACTCTAAAATAGTTTGCAAAATTACATATAATTACCATACTCACCAAAGAAAAAAAATAGAAATACTCATTATTCTTTGTTTTAATATCTATATGGAAAAATAACTTTTTTGTTAGGTTTGTGTTTTTTTGTAATTTTGCAAAGTTTTTTGTGAAGCCTGCACTCGCAAATTTTATAATAAATAAAATGATTTAACATTAAGACAAATTACAGGCTTTGTCTTAATGAGAAACCAAAAAAATTATTAAATTTATGTCTAATACAGGTTATTACAAGCAAAATCTCACTTTAGCAATTCCCATAATGCTCTCTTCCTTAGGTCAATCGTTGGTACAAATGGTTGATACCATAATGGTTGGTCATTTGGGAACAGAGTCTTTGGCCGCTATTTCTTTTGCAGGAAGTCTTACAATGAATGCCCTTGTTGTTTGTATGGGTATAGCAATGGCGCTGACACCTTTGGTTGGACAATCTTTTGCTCGCAATGAAACACAACGAATTTCCATACTTACCCAAAACTCATTGTCTTTGAATACCATTGTTGCTCTGTTGGTTATGAGTTTGCTTTTTGTACTTATGCCCTTTTTGAGTATATTCGGACAAGAGCCAAAAATAATAGAACTTTGCAAACCTTACTACATTGTTATAGTGCTTTCATTTCTTCCTATGATGATATTTCTATCATTTAAACAATTTATGGAGGGAATTGACAACACCAAGGTTGCAATGATTATAACCATAAGTTGCAATGTGGTAAATATTATTTTTAATTATCTTCTGATTTATGGCAAATTTGGCTTTCCTGCCTTAGGCTTGACAGGAGCGGGCATATCAACACTTATCTCACGTTTATTGTCTCCTATTGCCATATTTGTTTATATTAAGAGACACAAGATTTATTCAAAATACCTGCATTTTTTTGCATGGAAAAACTTTTCTAAACACATACATCGCATTCTTTTGCAAATAGGTTTTCCTATAGCCGTTCAAATGTTTGTGGAAATGTTTGCTTTGTTTGCCATTGCGGTTATGATGGGTTGGATATCCTCAGTCCATTTGGCAGCCTTCCAAATAGTAAACACAATGATAAGTACCACTTTTTTGGCTGCCTCCGGTATATGCTCGGCAACCACAATATTGGTTTCCCATGCTTTTGGTGTTAAGGATAAGAAAAATATGAGAACGCACTTTTTGTCGGGCTGGAAAATGGTCGTTTTGATAATGGGATGTGTGGCTTTGGTTTATATCTTTTTGGGTAGATATATTGCAATGTTATTTTCCGATGACAGTCAAGTTATAAATATAGCGGCACAATTATTTGTGGTAGCAGGATTTTTCCAACTATTTGACGGAACACAAGTTTCAGGTTTGGCTGGACTCAGAGGCATCAATGATGTTTTTCACCCTATGATATACGCCGTTATCACCTATTTCTTTGTTGCCGTACCTGTTGCTTATTTGTTTGGCTTTGTGTTTTGTTTTCCGTCTTGGTCTATCTTTTCCGCCTTCCTTATTGCATTGGCATTGGCAGGAGTGCTTTATCATACAAGATTTTACAAAAAAACCAAATAAGATAACTGACATAAGCAGGCATAACCTTTATAAGATAGATTATACCAGCGTTATATTCCTATTCCTTTGCTAAGATATAAAAACCGTGCAGATCCATAAAAAAGTAACAAAAAACAGCAAAATCGGTTTACTGATTATCAATAAGTTACAAAACAAATTTTTGCACGCGTTTGGTCAGGTTGTAAAATCTTCGTAACTTTGCATAGAGAAATATCCCTAAGAGAAAATTCCCAATTTTTACCCTTATAACTACTTGATAATCAGTAAAAACGAAAC
>CAZITO010000006.1:0-56689 GCA_964542225.1 uncultured Bacteroidaceae bacterium
CTTAAAAAACCGCTCGAAAACGCTGAAAATGACAGCCACAGGCTGATTTTAAGCCGATTTTGACCCCTCGAAAAATGTTAATTCATTGATAATCAATGGTGCTATCCCTATTTTTGACTTTTTAGTGTATATCAATTAAATTTTCTGAAAAAATATTTTTTGAGGCTTTTTTGATAATTTTATAATGTGCATCTGAGTTTGACACCCCATTGCGGCATTTTCATAGGGTTTTCGGAAGCGATACGTCTTACAATTTCCACCCCAAGAAAGGTTAAAATATGGTCTATACCAACGCTTACTTCCATATATGGCTGATATTCTTTTGTAAATAAGGCTTTAAAGTTGATAAACTCATTTGGTTTAAACTGTTTGATAAATTTGATATTATCCAAAAGAACACCTCCGAGATTGAATTGAAGAAATGTTTGCACATACTCTTTGAACCTCATTTCCACATCGGAATAAAGATTGAAACCAAACATATTGGAAACATCACCAACCCTATAATTAGGTGAGAAATAAGTATAATCATAACTTTCTCCAAATATCTTTCCTCCTATTACTTTAATATCCAAAGCCATAGGTCTGAAATAAAATCTATGTTGTGCAGATAGATAGGCGTAATGATAATGATTTGCTCCTTGATATTTTTGATAATTGTATGTGTATGTAAGGCTTAGGGTTGTAGGAAAGTAGTAAAAACGAGAGTTGAGTATATTTAATATAGAGGTCTTATCTTTTAGAGGCGAAAAAGATAAATTTAATCCTCCCGCATAGTTTTCCAAGTATTTAAAAGGAGAAAGCAGTTGGGTAATATTGCCTTTGTCGTACAGCAAATAGGAGTCTGTTTTTTCGTAACTGACAAATGGACGCAAAGAAATACCCGATTTGAAGTCTTGCAAAAAACTCAAAACAACCGATTCTTTTCTTCCAAAATAAAATCTATCCCAATCTCCCAAAGAAAAATAAGCAATATCATAGTTGGAATAAGAAGGAATATAAGTATTGTAACCATAGGTCAAAGAAAGAGTTGAGGCAGGAAAAGAATAAACACCTTTAGGTTTTTTTGCAAAATTATAAGCCACCCCCATGGAATATTTCAACTTTTTGTCCTCTGTACCGTATGCCACCATACCACTAAAGCCCAAACGTTTTGAAAACTTGTTATTTGTTTGCAAAGACAATCTCATACGAGTACCTTCAATAGGGTTGTGGCTGACCATATTAAGAACATTGGTAAGGCTTATAGGTCCAATGGGTATGGCTTGCGTAATCAAAAAATCACTTATGCCCCTATTATACAACGATTGCTCTATATCTTTTTGCTCGTTTTGAGTCATTGGTTGATACGATGGTTTTCTCTGTGCTGAGACAGAAACACACGAGCAAAACAGACAAAACAACACTATTAATAGTTTTTTCGTTTCCATTGTAAGAAATAAATCAATTCCACAACAAAAGTAACACTATAAGAAGCACAAGCCGCCCATGCCGCTCCTACAATATTGTATTTTGGTATAAGAATATAACACAAAACCAAAGTAACCACCAAACCGATTATTGCTGCACCGGTGGAAATGGAAAAATTGCCTTTGGAAGCGAAGTATTGTGTAAAGTTTGAAGCACAACTTAAAAGCATAATACCAATGGAAAGCAATCTTATGATATATCCTACCTTCTCAAAACCTTCTCCAAACATCAAAACCCAAAAACCACTTGGTAACAAACATAGAATCAAAAGAGCAATAAAAGTAAATATTGCATTGGCGCGAGTTAGTTTCAAGGTAAGTTGCAAACTCATTTTCTTATCATTGGTATTGCTTAATTTGGAATATTGCACCAAAGCCAACGATGTACCAAACAACATCACTGCCTCACCTATAGAACAAGCGTTGGAATATATGCCCACCAAACTTTCTGAGCAATACTTAGACAAGAAGATAAAAGCCACCCTATAATTGTATGTTTGTGCTATACTGCCTATTTGTTTTACAAAACCAAGAGAAAAAAGAAGTTTGAAATTTTTTACCAATTGTCTCATAGAAGGAATTTTGAGTTGAAAATATTCCTTTCTTAAAGCAATGAAACCATATAAACACCCGAGAAAATGAGCCGACAAAACGGAATAAACATAATGCATAACATCATTAAATTTGCCCGTAATAAAAAGTGTTCCCATTATAGTGATGTTTGTCAGACAGATAACAAGTTTTACCCCATTGGCTGCAACAACTCTTTCTTTTCCCATAAGAGTGTAGTAGTTTATTTCGCTCAATGCACCAAAAAAGGCAATCAAAACTATCAACTTAGGCTCCCATCCCACAAACAAAGCAATAATCCCACTGCAAACAATAATCCATATCAAAGAAGGAAAAAACAGAGCGGAAAAATTTTTTCTCGGGGTCAAGTATATCAAAGTGGAGTTGCCTATAAGTGTAAGTATAAGCATGGATATGTATACATTAAAGGATATTATGGCTTGTCCTCCCTTGCCTGCTGTTCCCAAAGCATGAGATACTATCATCAGAATAATGAAGTTAATGGCAGCAAATGTAAATTTAGTGAATAATGTATTAAAAATATTTTTCAACATTCTACCCCTCTCTCATTTTTTCTGCAAAGGTAATAATTTGACAAGAAATTGCAAAATTTTACATTTTTATAACTTTATTCATCAAAAAAAGTACTAACTTTGCAACTTCAACTTATAAAAGTTAAAGGAGTATAATGGGAACAATTATTATTTATGGTGTTATTGCTTTGACTATAGCGGGCATTATCCTCTCGCTTGTATTATATCTTGTAGCACAAAAATTCAAAGTTGTGGAAGACCCTCGTATAGACCAAGTTGCAGAAAAATTACCCGGAGCCAATTGTGGCGGTTGTGGTTTTGCAGGTTGTAGGTCTTTGGCTGAGGCAATTGTAAAATCAGGCAATTTGGACGGAAAGTTTTGTCCCGTTGGCGGCTCTGCTGTAATGGGGCAAGTTGCGGATATTATGGGCTTGCAAGCCTCAGAGAGCGAACCTATGACAGCGGTGGTAAGATGTAATGGTGGCAAATGTAACACCCACAAAAAAGTAGAATATGACGGAGCAATGGATTGTATGGTTGCCAATCAAAACTTTGCAGGTGAAGGAGGATGTTCCTTTGGCTGTTTGGGGCTTGGCAATTGTGTTAAGGCTTGTAAGTTTGACGCACTTTCCATTAATGAAGAAACAGGTTTGCCTGAGGTCAATGAAGATAAATGTGTTGCCTGTGGAGCCTGCGTAAAGGCTTGTCCAAGAGGTATTATAGAATTAAGAAAAAAAGGACTTAAAAATCGTAGAGTTTTTGTTTCTTGCATCAATAAGGAAAAAGGTGCAGTGGCAAAAAAGAATTGCGATGTGGCTTGTATAGGATGTGGCAAGTGTGAAAAGGCTTGCGCTTTTGGAGCGATAACAATAGAAAATAATCTTTCTTATATAGATTTTAACAAATGCAAATTGTGTCGCAAGTGTGTTGAAGCCTGTCCAACGGGTGCTATACACGCAGTAAATTTCCCTATTGCAAAACCAAAGGCAGAAACTCTTCAAACACAAGAAAACACAAATGATAATACTCAACAAGAAAGGAGCATAGAGAATGAAAACATTTAACAAAGGCGGAGTTCATCCGGAGGAGAACAAACTTGCTTCAAATAACAAGATAGAAGTATTTCCTCTAACGAAAAAGGCGGTAGTTTTTGTTTCACAACATCTTGGAGCACCTGCTACTTGTTTGGTAAAAAAGGGAGATAAAGTAAAGGTCGGCACCAAAATAGCCGAAGCCTCAGCGTTTATATGTGCCAATACTCACTCACCTTATTCCGGCACGGTTTCAAAGGTGGATATGGCAACCGACTTTAATGGATTTAAGAAACCTGCTGTTTTTATAGATGTAGAGGGTGATGAGTGGGAAGAAAATATAGATATCTCCAACGAAATCAAAAGAGAGATAACGCTTGACGCCAAAGATATTGTTCAGAGAATGAAAGACTGCGGTATTGTGGGACTTGGAGGAGCAGCCTTTCCTACCAATGTGAAATATATGATACCCGAAGGCAAAAAAGCAGAGTTTCTTATCATTAACGGAGTGGAGTGTGAGCCTTATTTGACCTCAGACAATAGAATAATGGTAGAACATACTGAAGAAATCTTCATTGGAATAGAAATAATGAAGAAGGCTTTGGGTATAAATACTGCTCTTATAGGAATAGAGAATAACAAGCCTGAGGCAATAAGTATGATGTCCGAAATGGCAAAAAAATACAAAGGTACAACAGTTGTGCCTTTGCAAATGAAATACCCACAGGGAGCAGAGAAGCAATTGATAAATGCTCTTACAGGCAGAGAAGTGCCAAGTGGAAAGTTGCCTATAGAGGTTGGTTGTGTGGTAGATAACGTGGGTACTGCTTTGGCTATTTATTACGCTGTGCAGAAAAATCGTCCTTTGATAGATAACGTACTTACTTTTACCGGTAAAAGTGTGAAGTCTGAAAATCAAAAAAATCTTTTGGTAAGAGTAGGAACTCCTTTGCAAGAAATAATAGATTATTGTGGCGGATTGCCTGAAGATACGGGCAAACTCATAAGCGGAGGCCCTATGATGGGAAAGGCTATCATGGATACTTCTGCCCCTACGGTTAAGACCACTTCCAGCATACTTGTAATGAACAATCAAGAGGCAAAACGTTCGGAGGCTACACCTTGCATACGTTGTGGAAAATGTGTTGAGGCGTGTCCTATGGGCTTGGAACCTGTGTTGCTTTCCATTCTTTGCTCACAAGATAAGTGGGAAGAAGCGGAAAAAGAATGTGTTATGGATTGCATAGAATGTGGTTGTTGCTTGTTTACCTGCCCTGCCAATCGTCCGTTGTTGGATTTGATAAGAGTTGGTAAGTTTAGAGTGGGTGCTTTACGCAGAGCCAGAACGCAGAAATAAAATAATTCGGAATAGTTTTAAAGTAATTTAGATTATAAAAATACAAAAATATGTCAATGTTTAGTATATCAGGTTCACCTCATGTTCATAGTACCATGTCAACCAAAAAGATAATGTGGGGTGTGATTATAGCGATGTTACCGGCCTTTCTTGTAAGTGTGTACTTTTTTGGTATTGATGCTTTGGTTTTGACATTGGTCAGTGTGGCATCCTGTCTTTTCTTTGAATGGGTTATACAAAAATACATACTAAAAGGCAACCTTTCTACTTTGAGTGATGGTTCTGCTGTTATAACGGGTATGTTGCTTGCTTTTAATGTGCCTTCATCTCTACCTTTATGGCTTATAATTCTTGGTTCTCTTGTTGCCATAGGAGTTGGCAAGATGACCTTTGGAGGTTTGGGTAAGAATCCTTTTAACCCTGCTCTTGTGGGTAGAGTTTTCTTGTTTTTGTCTTTCCCTACAGATATGGCTATGAGCGCTTGGCCAAAACCCTCTCCTTTGTTTGGCTCGGGCATAGCAGATGCCATTACAGGTCCTACGACTTTAAGCCTTATCAAACAAGGAAAAGAATTGCCTGCAGTTACGGATATGCTTGTGGGTAATGTAGGTGGTTCTTTTGGTGAAATATCGGCAATAGCAATACTTATTGGTGGTATTTATATGATATGCAGAAAAATTATTTCTTGGCATATTCCGGTGTCATTTTTGGGCTCGGCTTTTATATTTGCCTTGATACTTCATATTATCAACCCTGCAGTGTATGTTGCTCCTATATATCATTTGCTTGCGGGAGGTATGATGCTCGGTGCTGTGTTTATGGCAACGGATATGGTAACTTCACCTATAACACATAAAGGACAAATTATTTTTGGTTGTGGTTGCGGTATTCTTACAATAATATTTCGTTGTTTTGGACCTATGCCGGAGGGAGTTTCTTTTGCTATTCTTATTATGAATGGTGTTACTCCTTTGATAAACAAGTTTGTTAAGACTGATAAGTTCGGATATAAAAAATAAGGAGGAGATAAATTATGGCAAAGTTAGAATCTTCAATGAGCAATATGGTTATTTGTTTGTCTTTGGTTACACTGATTGCCTCGGCGTTGCTTTGCGGAACATACGCAATAACAAAAGAACCAATAGAAAAAACAATTAAAAACGATAAAGCCACTGCTATAAAAAACGTTCTTCCGGATAAAAAAGCGGAACTTGGTGAGGCAAAAGAAATAGAGTTGGAAGGCTACAAAGATGCTTTTATTATATACCCTGCCACAATAAACGGAGAGTTGGTAGGTGCCGCAGTTGAAACATATGATAACAATGGATATGGCGGAAAAATCAAAGTAATGGTTGGTTTAGCTAAAGATGGCACAGTTTCAGATTATTCCATATTGGAAACGGCAGAAACTCCCGGCTTGGGCTTAAAGGCAGAAGAGTGGTTTAGAACAAAAGGAGATATAAGAGGAAAAAATCCTGCCACAACAAAGTTTGTTGTCAACAAGGATGGAGGAGATATAGATGCCATTACAGCCTCAACCATTACCTCACGTGCCTTTCTTAGCGCAGTACAAAAGGCATATGAATCATTTATGAAATATCAAAATAAATAGGAGATACCATTATGAAAGGAATGAAAATAATACTTAACGGAATAATAAAAGAGAATCCTGTTTTTTGTTTGTTGCTTGGTATGTGTTCCACTCTTGCAACAACAACTTCGGCTATAAATGGCTTGGGTATGGGAGTTTGTACCATGTTTGTATTGATGTGTTCCAATGTGGTTATTTCTCTTATAAAAAATGTTGTACCGGATAAGGTGCGTATACCTGCTTTTATAGTTGTAATAGCAACATTTGTTACCATACTGCAACTTCTTTTGCAAGCATACGTTCCTGCTCTAAACAAAAGTCTTGGAATATTTATTCCTTTGATTGTTGTCAATTGTATCATTTTGGGAAGGGCGGAGAGTTTTGCCAGCAAAAACAATGCTTTTGATTCTTTGCTTGATGGTATAGGCATAGGTTTAGGTTTTACTCTTGCACTTACTATTTTGGGAATAGTTAGAGAAGTCTTGGGTGCAGGCTCTATATTTGGAGTGAAATTTATAGGTGATAGCGATGGAATACTTTTGTTTATACTTCCTCCGGGTGCCTTTATTGTACTTGGTTATTTGATAGCAATAGTAAATAAACTTAGAACAAAATACGGGAAATAGGAAATTTTTTCATGTTCAAACATTTGATATTAAAAGAGTGTGTTTTGAGGCACGCTCTTTTTTGTTAACACAATTTGATAGTAGGTTGGTGAGGATATTTAGGTGTGTGATTTTTTTATTAACTTTGCAAAAAAATGATGGGCTTTATGAAAGATGAACAGATTATTTTGCAAGCATGGGAAAACAGAGAATTGTTAAAAGAAAAACAAACCATCAATGCAATAAATGATACCATAGCCTTATTGAATAGAGGTGAGATAAGAGTTTGCGAAAAAAGAGACGACCAATGGCAAGTCAATGAATGGATAAAGAAGGCAATAGTTCTTTATTTTCCTATAAGCAGGATGAAAAAGATAATGGCAGGAGATTTGGAGTTTGCAGATAAAATTCCCACAAAAAAAGATTATTTGGAATGGGGAGTGAGGGCTGTGCCTACCGCTGTTGCAAGATATGGAGCATTTGTGGCATCGGGTGTAATACTTATGCCTTCATACGTAAATATTGGTGCATACGTGGATAGTGGTACAATGGTGGATACTTGGGCTACTGTTGGTTCTTGCGCTCAAATAGGTAAAAATGTTCATTTGGCTGGAGGTGTAGGTATAGGTGGAGTATTGGAACCTATAGGAGCAAAACCTGTGATAGTAGAGGATGATTGTTTTATAGGGTCAAGGTGTATAGTCGTAGAAGGAGCAAGAATTTGCGAGGGTGCGGTGCTTGGAGCAGGTACTGTAATAACGGCTTCAACCAAAATAATAGATGTTTCCTCCACAGAAAAAAAAGAATACAAAGGTTTTGTACCGCCTAATTCTGTAGTTGTACCGGGTAGTATTACCAAAGAGTTTCCCGCCGGCAAATACAATATAAATTGTGCTTTGATTATAGGACAGAGAAAAGAAAGTACGGATAAAAAAACTTCTTTAAATGAAGCACTTAGGCAGATAGAAAATTAAGCAAAGAAAAATGACGGAACAAAGAGATAGATGCGTACTTGTGGCTGTGCAAACTCCATATGTTACAGACGAAAACCTCAAAGAGTATTTGGAAGAATTGGCTTTTTTGGTAGAAACTTTGGATGCCGTAGCAGAAAAAAAATTCTTTCAACGTTTGCCAATGGTAGATAGCAGGACATATGTGGGTACGGGTAAATTGGAAGAAATAAAAGCATATATCACTGAAAAAGAGATTGAGTGGGTTGTTTTTGATGATGAATTGTCTCCTTCGCAATTGAGAAACATAGAGAAAATTTTGTCTTGCAATATTTTGGACAGAACTCAGGTAATACTAAATATTTTTGCCAAAAGAGCAAGAACCTCACACTCAAAGATACAAGTAGCCTTGGCAGAGTACAAATATATGCTTCCGCGTCTTACAAGAATGTGGACACACTTGGATAGACAAAAAGGAGGCTTGAATATGAGAGGACCCGGAGAGACACAGATAGAAACTGACCGTAGAATATTGCTTTCAAAAATTTCACTCTTAAAAGAAAAACTAATCAAGTTGGACAAACAAAAAACTTTGCAAAGAAAAAACAGGGAAAGTTTGGTTAGAGTGGCTTTGGTTGGTTATACAAATGTTGGCAAATCCACAATGATGAACTTATTGAGTAAATCGGATGTTTTTGCAGAAAATAAATTGTTTGCCACATTGGATACTACTATACGCAAAGTGGTAATAGAAAATCTACCCTTCCTTTTAACCGATACGGTTGGTTTTATAAGAAAATTGCCACAAACTCTTATGGAAAGTTTTAAGAGCACTTTGGATGAGGTTTGTCAAAGTGATTTGTTGATTCATGTTGTGGATATTTCTCACCCTGATTTTGAAAACCAAATAAACATAGTAAACAATACACTCAAAGAAATAGGAGCAGTGGATAAGCCCACAATATTGGTCTTTAATAAAATAGATAACTATACATATACAAAGAAGGATGAGGATGATTTGACTCCAAAGGAAAAAATAAATTTTTCTCTTGATGAGTTAAAACAAACCTGGATGGCGAAAAACGAATGTCCTACCGTTTTTATATCGGCAAGTAAAAAAGAAAATATTGAGGAGTTAAAAACTTTGATGTATGACAAAATAAAAACCATACACGCAAAAATCTATCCTTATAATAATTTTCTTTATGAAATATATGATGAAACTGAGTTTTAATAATTTATATATATTTATAATGTAATAATAAAAAATAGGAGTGAAATATCATGTTATTTTTAAATGCAACTTTAAAAGCAGAAAATGCACCGAGTGATATAATTAATGGAATTATACAATGGTGTACTCAAAACGGAATGAATGCAATACAGAAAATACTTATCGCATTAGTACTTTTTTGGGTAGGGTTTAAGGTTATAAAATTTATAAAAAACAAATTAAAAAAAGCATTTGATAAACATAATCTTGACCCCACATTGCGTCCTGTTATACTTTCAATAGTCAGTATAGGATTGAAAATTTTGTTAATCATAGCCATTATAGGTTATTTGGGTATTCCCATGACTTCCTTTGTTGCTATTTTGGGTGCGGCTGGTTTGGCTGTAGGTATGGCTTTAAGTGGTACGATACAAAATGTAGCAGGAGGAATTGTTATTTTGGTTTTTCGTCCTTTCAAACTTGGTGACTATATTTCCACTCAAGGTTATGAGGGAACGGTAACAAGTATCAAAATATTTTCAACCGTTATCAACACAACAGACAACAAGGTGATAACCTTGCCGAATGGAACCCTTTCAGGTGGAAATATTACCAATTACAGCACAATGGGAGAAAGACGTGTTACGGTCAGTCCTGTAATGGCTTTGGGAACCGATGTTGAAATGGTAAAACAAGGCGTGAGAACAATAATAGAGGCTAACGACAAAGTGCTCAAAGACCCCAAACCTGCATTGGTAACCGTGATAAACAACGGCTCTGTAAGTTTGGATATTAGAGTTTGGTGTAAAACCTCTGACTATTGGGATGTTAATGATTATCTAAACAAAGAGGTATACAATTATTTGAGAAAAGAAAACATTTCTGCTCCATACACAAAGGTTGATATAATGAAGTAAAAAAGTTTTTATATTTCAAAAAACTCTTTATCTGTGGATAATTTTTCCAAAATAACGCTTTCTATGGTGTTTACTTTATCAATATCAAAAGCAGTACGTACCCTTATGTAATTATCAGTAAAGCCGTACATGTATCCATCCTTTTGGCTTTCTTCCCAAAGTACGTTTGTCTTTTGTCCTATGTTTTTAAGATAGAAGTTATGTTTTTTTTCTATGGCGAGTTGTTGTAACAACTCGCTTCTTTCTTTTCTTTTTCTAACGGGAACTTTTTCGCTTAGATTTTTTGCCCACGCATCAGGTCTTTCCGAATAAGTAAATACATGTATAAAGGCTATCGGCAAAGAACGAAGGAGGGAAAGAGTTTCTTCAAATTCTTGTTCGCCCTCTCCGTTAAACCCTGTCATAACATCGCAAGCAATAAAACTATTTGGCATTTTTTCTTTGATGTACATAACCTTATTCTTAAAAAGAAGAGTATCGTAATTTCTTTTCATAAGACGGAGAACTTTGTCGCTACCTGCTTGTAAAGGTATATGAAAATGAGGCATAAAGGAACGAGAAGAAGCACAAAAATCAATAATTTCCTCTGTTAATAAATCCGGCTCTATTGATGAAATTCTATATCTTTTTATTTCCTCTATTTTGTCCAATTCTTTGATAAGGTCAAGGAAATTATCCTTTCTCCCTTTGCCAAAATCTCCTATATTGACTCCGGTTAAAACGACTTCTTTTTTGTTTTCTTTAGCAAGTAATCGGGCATCTTGTAAGGCTTGCTCTATGGTACAAGACCTTGAACGTCCGCGTGCAAAAGGTATTTCACAATAGGTGCAAAAATAATCGCAACCATCTTGTACTTTAAGAAAACCTCTTGTCCTATCGGAAAAAGAAACAGAAGAATAAAAACTATGCAAACGAGAAATATCCCTAACAAAGTTTTGCAACTCTAAAGTTTTATTCCATTGCTTGACTTTGTCCAAAAGCAAGTGCTTGTTATCGTTGCCAAGAATAAGATTTACGCCTTCTATTTTGGCTATCTCCTTTGCATTCACTTGAGCAAAGCAACCTATAACTGCAATAAGTCCCTGTGGATTGAGCGTGTGTGCCTGACGTACGGCATTCCTGCACTTTTTTTCTGCTATAGAGGTAACTGTGCAAGTATTTATAACATAAACATCTGCCTGTTCCTTAAAAGATACCTCCTTATAGCCTTCTGCAACAAATCTGCGCAAAAGGTCTGAACTTTCTGCGAAATTTAATTTACAACCAAGTGTATGAAAGGCTATAGTTGGCATAATGTTTTGTTTTAAATGTTATTAAAAAACCAAACTTGTTTGGGCAAGCAATGATTTTTTTGCACACCCAAGCAAGTTTTCTTATAAATCTTGTATCTGTTACTTATTTGTGTTTTCTTGCCAATACTTTTTTTACAGCAAGTATTATATTTTTAGCATCCAAACCATACTTCTCCATAAGTTGCATTGGTTTGCCGGATTCTCCAAACTTGTCGTCAACTCCTATATACTCCATAGGAGTAGGAATATTTCTTGCCAAAAGTTGTGCTATACTGTCACCAAGACCGCCGTTATACTCGTGTTCTTCACAAGATACTACGCAACCTGTTTTTCTTACAGATTTCAAAATTGCCTCTGTATCCAAAGGTTTTATGGTATGTATGTTTATAACTTCGGCTTGTATGCCTTCTTTTTCCAATTCTTGTGCTGCAAGTATGGCTTGCCAAACCAAATGACCTGTCGCAAAAATACTTACATCTTTTCCTTCATTTAATACGAGCGCCTTGCCTATTTCAAAAGGTGTGTCTTCTGTAAGAAAAACCGGCACTTTTGGTCTTCCGTAACGTATATAGACAGGTCCGATGTGTTTTGCAGCTGCTATTGTGGCTTGTTTTGCTTGAGTGAAATCACATGGGTTGATAACTGTCATATTTGGCAACATTTTCATAAGTCCGATGTCTTCCAAAATTTGATGAGTTGCGCCATCCTCACCCAAAGTTAAGCCTGCGTGAGAACCTGCTATTTTTACATTAGTATCAGAATATGCTACGCTCTGACGTATTTGGTCGTATGTTCTGCCGGTAGAGAAAGCAGCAAAAGAACCAACAAAAGGCACTTTTCCACTAATAGCCATACCTGAGGCTATGCTTACCATATTGCTCTCGGCTATACCTACTTCTATAAAACGTTCCGGAAATTCTTTTTGAAACAAATCCATTCTGACACTTGGACTAAGGTCTGCACACAAAGCGACAACATTTGGGTTCTCCTTTCCTGCAACAACCAACCCTTCTCCAAAGCCGGAACGAGTATCTTTTTCTGCTAATATTTTATATTCTTTCATTTTTTCTTTTTTTCTTTACTTGCGAACAAAGTTACATTTGTTGTTTTGTCTGATTCTATTTTAATTTCTTGTGTTATGCTTTCGGTTGTTTTTGTTGCGTTGTTGGATTTGACAACTAACACATAAACACCCGGCAAAAGTTCTATATTTTCTTTTATCTTTTCATTGTTTAGATTGCAAACCCAAACCAAATTTTCCTTCTCCTTTACAAACAATGCCCCTGTTATATTGTCTTTTCCTTTGTCCAAAGTCAAAACTCCTGCAAGAGGTATTTCCACTGTGGTAAGGGAGGATTGTCCTATTTCTACACTGTCTATATTTAGACGAGGCAAAGACAATACTTCCAAATCATAGTTACCCACAAGATATTTTTCTTTCTTATTTATCTTTTGTAGGTTTAACGTTTTTTGTTCATTTGATTTCCTTACGATTACAGGGTAAGCCTTTATATTCAAATCGTTTTTATTTGAAGCAAATTTAATAAGCAAAGAGCCTTGAGCCGCTTTTATGGGAATAATTGTATGTGAGCCTGCAAGTATTTTTACATTTTCTTTTTTAACGGAGGGTATGGTATGTACAACAATATCATATTCTGTCAAAGGGTCTATAAACAATGTGTCCGATATACCTTTATCGTTAAAAGTATGCACAAAACTATATCTTGTTTGTTTGCTTTTACTATCCGAAAAAGTTATTGGCAAATTGGTTTCCGTGGTTTCCATATATGAGTCTAAAAGATTGACCTGAACAGTAGTATTGTAAAGTGCTTGCTTAACAATATCATTCATAATTTTGGAAAATTCAACCTCATTGTTTGCCTCATAATAAGAACCGACATTTTTGTAAAATTCCTTCATTCCCCTATTTATACCAACAATAAATGGTTTCAGCATTATGCCTTGTGTTTGCATTTGTTGAGAAATCAAAGATAAATTTCCATCACAGCGGTCTATATTGTTTAGTATCATAATAACAATGTTTCTGCTATTTTTTTCGGTAGGAAAATCGTCTTTGATTTTTTCCATAGCACTGCTTACGGCAGAGGTGCCTTTGGGTACTAAGCCTTTGATTTTTGATTTCAGAGCATCCGAATTCAATCTATAAAAAGGCACCAACAAACGAGTATCCTCGCAGTCGGTAAGAGAGTAATCTTTTTCACTACCAAAAACTCTCAAAGCACACTCCACACCATCTTGCAAAGAAAGGGTATCTATAATATTGGAGACAAGATTTTGTGTTATTTTTATTTTGCTTTCGCTCTGCCATTTTTCATACATATTGTAGGAGCAATCCACAATGAAAAGTATTTTGGTCTTTTCGTTATTGGTATTTTTGGTTATCCTAACTCCTTTTGGTTGAGCGAGAATAAGCAATGGTAAAAGCAAAATTATCAAACACAATGTATGACGCACAACCAACAGAGTGAAAGATTTTTTTTCTCTCCTACTCTCTTTAATGCAATACGTCAAACATTGAATACGATTCATAATCAATAATCTCCTAAGGTTTCTTGTAACTGAGCAAGGGCTTTTTGAGTTTGTTCGTCATTAGGTGCTTTGCCGTGCCAGCCATTGTCGTCTAACATAAAATCAACTCCAAATCCCATTTTTGTATTCATCAAAAGCATTACAGGTTTGCCTTTATGACAACTTGCTTTACATTCTTTTAAAGTATTTACAAGTTCTTGCATATCATTGCCGTTACATTCTTTGACCTCCCATTTGAAAGCCAAAAATTTTTCTTTTAATGAGGAAGAATCGCAAACTTGCTCTGTTCTGCCGTCTATTTGTGCGTGATTAACATCTATGATGGAGATAAGGTTGTCTACTTTGTTGGCTCCAGCAAACATTGCTGCTTCCCATATCTGTCCCTCTTCTATTTCTCCGTCTCCGTGCAAAGTGAAAACAAGTTTATTGTCGTTGTCCATCTTTTTAGCCAAAGCAGCACCTACTCCTACACTCATACCTTGTCCCAAAGAACCACTTGCCGCTCTTACACCTTCCAATCTGAAATGATAAGAAGGGTGTCCCTGCAAACGAGAGCCCATTTGTCTAAGAGTTGATAACTCCTTTATTGGAAAATATCCTCTGCGAGCCAAAGCAGAATACCAAACCGGAGCAATGTGTCCTATGCTAAGAAAAAACATATCCTCACCTTTGCCCTCACGAGTGAAATTCTCCACGCTTATATCCATTATTTCAAAATATAGGGCAGTCATCAAATCAGCACAATCCAAACTTCCTCCCGGGTGTCCTGAATTGGCAGAATGTATCATACGCAAAACATCTCTACGTATCTGAGTTGCAATATCTTGTAATTCTTTAATTGTTTTCATTATTTCTTTTTATTTTGCTTTTGTTAAAAAAGACAACATCATATAAAACATAATGTTTTGCTCTTTTTAGAAAAAAACAATAGCAAGGAAAGACTTTCGGAGCCTTTCCTCGCTATTTTGTAGTAAAGTTATGATTTATGCATTTTTCTTTTCAAATTCCTGCATGCAAGCAACCAAAGCCTTAACATCTTCTACTTCACAAGCGTTGTACAAAGAAGCACGGAAACCACCCACACTTCTGTGTCCCTTGATACCTATCATACCTTGTGATTTTGCAAATTCCATAAATTCTTTTTCCTTATCTTCATAACCTTTTGCCATAACAAAGCAAACATTCATCAAAGAACGGTCTTCTTTTGCAACCGTACCTACGAACATTTTGTTGCGGTCTATTTCGTTATAAAGCATATCGGCTTTTTCTTGGTTACGTTTTTGTATCCACTCTATACCTCCGTTGTCTTTCAACCATTTAAGAGTTTCGTGCATAACAAATATAGCACTTACAGGAGGTGTATTAAACATACTCTCTTTTTCTATATGAGTACGATAGTCAACCATTGTAGGTAAAACAGGAAGATTCTTTCTATCTGTTATTTTGCCAAGAACATCTTCTCTAACAATAACAAATGTAACTCCCGCAGGACCAACATTCTTTTGTGCTCCACCATAGATAAGAGCATATTTTGTAACATCCACAGGACGAGACATGATATCAGAAGACATATCTGCAACAAGGTTTACAGGGCAGTCCATATCTTCTTTTATCTCTGTTCCGTAAATAGTGTTGTTTGTTGTAATGTGGAAATAATCAGCATCTGTAGGAATTGTGTAATTCTTTGGAATATAAGAATAATTCTTATCCTCAGAAGAAGCAACTATTACAGTTTCACCAAACAATTTAGCCTCTTTTGCTGCTTTTTTAGCCCAAACGCCTGTTTGCAAATAAGCAGCCTTTTTATTCAAAAGGTTAGCGGGAACGGTGAAAAACTGAGTTGAAGCACCACCGCCAAGGAACAATATTTTGTAATTCTCAGGTATGTTAAGCAAATCTCTCCACAATTGAACAGTTTCGCTCATTATTCTTTCCCAACCCGGTGTACGGTGAGAAATTTCCAACAAACCAACGCCTGTGTTGTCAAAATTTTCTATTGCTTTTCTTGTAGCCTCAGTTGCGACTTTTGGTAAAACGCAAGGACCTGCGTTAAAGATATGTACTTTTGCCATGTTTTTATTTTAAAATTTAAAGTTATAAAATCTATGTGAGTACTCTTGCTCACACTCTTTATTACTTTGCAAACGCTAAATGTTTTATTTTATTGTTTTTTTATTCTAAAATTCTAAACATTTTGTATTCCGAATGACCATTGCAAGTTATTTTTGCCACATAAACACCTTTTTCAAAATCTTTGCAATCCACGATTATATCGTGTTTATCTTTTTTCTCAAAAGATTGATTATATATTTCGTTGCCTGTTTTTCTGTCTTTTATGATAACTTCCAATTTGTCTTTGTCTTTCTTCTTGCAAAAGAAAATAATACGAAACTCTTTTTTGTTCTTATCTTGCAAAGCAATGAGTTTGTTTTCTTTGTACTCCATATTATTATCCGCAATGGAAAAACTCTGATGTATTTTGCAACCAAAATCAGGCTCAAAGGCATATAATAAATCAGTGCTGTCTTTATCATAAATAAGCACATAACCATCTCCCTGCTCTATATTTGCCCACCAAGATAGTCCATCGCAATCATTGTCTTCAACTCTTAAAATATAATTATATCCCTTCTCCAACTTGATTTTGTTTGTATAGATTTTGTTTGGTTCAAATTGACTTTGCTCATAAAGTTTTGTATTCAAAGAATCTTCCCTTTGAATATACCATTTGTTTCTTGCATCATTGTTGGTTTTAAAAATCAAAACAAACTCTTTTGGCAAAGCAATGGGTTGCAATTTAAAATCCCTATCCTCTTTTATTTCTTTGTGCTTGTATTCTTTGTTCTTTATAAAAAACAGGTCATTTGCTATTTGGTAGCCCGCTTCGCCGGAGCCTTGACCATTGTAATAATCAAAATAC
The DNA here is from genome assembly GCA_964542225.1 of uncultured Bacteroidaceae bacterium. Taxonomy (GTDB): domain Bacteria; phylum Bacteroidota; class Bacteroidia; order Bacteroidales; family P3; genus Scybalousia_A. Next base: position 16,999 of record CAZITO010000006.1, read on the forward strand.
AGATTTATCTTCAATTCATTATTTTCTATATAAGGGGTTAAGTCATAATAATATTCATTGACTTTGGTTCCCGGACACCAGCCCGAACGGTTGTATATCCAAGTTCCTCCTTGTGGTTGTATTGGGTTGCACCCGCAGTCATCTCGCCAAACACTTTGCTGAGCAACAATTTTGTTATTGACAACGTAGGTATAAGATTTTTTCAAAAATTCAGCAGCGGCATTCATTCCATCACCTCCGTGACCGGACACTGTCATACGAGCCAAAACCTGTTTTGTTCCTTTAGGTATGGTTATTGTTTTTTGCGGTATAAAATCATTTATGGACGAGTCTTCTCTTCCAAAGGAGTAGTAACCGAAGTAAACGTTTTTTGTTTGAATAAATTCCATTGTTTTTTCTTTTGGAGCATACTCGGTAAAAACAAAATCTGTAGAAGCAAGAAACCCGTCTTGGTAACCTTCATAACAAATAACTATTTCAACGCTATCTTTCAACAAAGGCAAGTATTCTGTGATATTCCATTTTACATGATAGTCCCATTTGCCTGCATTCTCGCCTTGGTTGTACCAGCCCGAATAAGGTGTAATCATTCTGCCGAGTTGGTAGTTGAGGGTATCTTTATTCTCCAAAGTTCTCAACAAAATATTTATTGAATAGTCCCAATCAGAGCATTTTTTTTCGGGGCAGTTTAAAGAAAAATCCAAAGTAATGTCTTTTATCTTTTTGTCTTTTAAGGGGAAAAGCACTTTTTTTGAATATTCTTCTCTTGTTTGCAGATGAGTACGATTATGCACCAAAACGCTAAAAGTTTTTTCTTCTGCTTTTGTGATTATGGTTAAAAGCAACACCAATATTAAAAGTAGGTTATATTTTTTCATGGTTGGTTATTTTTATTTGCCTACTACAGAGCAAAGAAAACTATCGGGTGACAGATATTTTTGTGCTGTTTCTCTTATTTTTTCAGGGGAAATATTTCTTATTTGATTTATCATATAAGAATTGTAATCTTGTCTTAATTTGTTTCGTAGTATGTATTCATAATTTTCGCTTATTTCTGCAACTCCGTCCGTGGAGCGAAGCATTTCGCCGGTCAGATAGTTTTTGACAATGGAGAGTTCGTTTTGAGAAACGTTTTCATTTTGCAGTATATTCATTTCTTTGAATATTTCCTCTATGGTCTGATTTTCTTTGTCTGTTGCCACATCACTTACTATAACCATAACATTGCCAAATCTAAAAGGTACCAAAGCGGAATCTATTCCATAAGTATAGCCTTTGTCTTCTCTAATGTTGGACATTAATCGAGAATTAAAGTATCCGCCCAAAATACAATTCAGCACAGCCAAAGGTATATAATCCTCGTGGTTTATTTTTGGCATAATTTTTCCCATAACGATGGAAGATTGCATGGCGGAGTTTAAAGAATTTCTTATTATTCCCTTTTGATTTGTGGGCTCTATACTTACGCTATATTCTTCGGCTATTGGGGAAATTTTTTCATTGCCAAAATAATGGTTCATCAAATTAAAAACACTTTCATTCACATTACCCGCCATCATAATATAACATTGATTCAAAGTGTAGTGTTTTTGCCAAAAGTTTTCCAAGTCCTCTATGGTTATACTGTCAAAGTCTTCAACAGAGGCATATACTCCATAAGGATTATTTTTGCCAAACACTCCTTGCATAAAATATTTATTTGCCAAAAAATTGGTTTGTTGCATTTTGGTCAAATAGTTTTGTTTGCCGTTGCTGAGGGCTATATCCAAATTGTTTTTTTCAAAACGCGGATATAAAATGATTTGTTGCAAAAGAGGAAATATGTTTTCCTTGTATCTGTTTAGAAATGAAAAGCCCAAATTTGTTCTCTCCGTAGATGTTTGCGGAATAAAATTAAGCCCGTAAAAATCTATTTCATCAGCCAATTTTTGAAAATTATAGTTTTTAGTGTTTTTGTTAAGTTGTTTGGTCGTAAAGGAAGCCACAAGAGGTTTTTCTTGCGACATGGTTCCTGCGTTGTAAAAAACGAATTTCAAATATACGGCTCCGTTGTCATTGCTGTAAAAAGTGTATGTAGGTATTCCGTTGTTTAATTTTCTGACCTGTGGTGCATAGTCTTTGATTACGATATTTGAAAAATCAGGTGTATTCATTATTTGTATTTTCTAAAAAAATCTACTTAAAACAAAGAAAGGTAAGCTACTCACATCGCACCGCTACAACCTTTTTTACCTTGCTGCATTCCTGCCCTGGGGAGATTCAAAGGGAGCTGGTCGTATGAGACTTACCCGAGTGCAAAATTACAACTTTTTTTCTATCTTGCAAACAAAAATAAAAAAATCTTGTGATTTTTATCATAACTGATACAAACTTATAAGAAAGCAATGGCTTAGTCCTTAGGCTAACTTATCACAACTCATTACACCCCATTATAACCCCATCAAAAAAAATAACGGTTTTGTCCTTATAAAACACCTAACGGGTGCGGCTTTGCACTACGAAAACAGGCTGAAACTGAGCGAAAAAATATTTTTTCGGAAAATTTAATTGATGGGTATTAAAAAGTCAAAAATAAGGGTGCTATAATTGATTATCAGTGAGTTAACCTTTTTCGAGGGGTCAAAATCGGGTAAAAATCGTCATTTTCAGCGTTTTCGAGCGGTTTTTTGAAGGAAAAATTTTTTCTTCGCCCGTTTTGTAAAAATGAAACGCCGATTCATTTCGACGAATCGGCGTTTCGATAAAATAAAACGCCGTTTCGTTATCGCTGATTATCAAGTAGTTATAGGGGTGAAAATTGGTAATTTTGTGATAGGGGTATTTCCCTATGCAAAGTTACGAAGATTCTGCGACCTAACCAAACGCGTGCAAAAATTTATTTTGTAACTTATTGATAATCAGTAAACGCATCCGCAGGATGTTTTATAGGGGCAAAGCCATTAATTTTTGCCTCTTTTTGATAGGTTTGCATAGATTGTAATGAGTTGTGATAAGTTGGCATAAGGGCTGGGTATTGTAATAAAATATTTGAGATTGCTGTGCTTGTGATTTAATGTAATCAACACCGATTTTATATTATATCATAAAATAGGGCAAATACTATACTTATATGTAAAAAAAAATGTATTTTTGCAGGTTGAAATAATGTAACTATTTTTAATACAAAGATGGATAACAATACGCAACAGACAAATTTATCTCAACAGATAACTCCAAAATTCATCAGTTTGGAAAAAATCATTGCCTCAAAAAATAAGGCATTGTATAGGTTGATGCCAAAATTTGTATTTAAGTGGTTAAAGCAACTAATCCATTTGGACGAAATCAATCGCATTATTTACGAACATAGAGATAAGCATGGGGTGGATTTTGCCAATGCTGTTTTGAATGAATTGCAAATAAAATTAAAGGTTATCAATCCTCAAAACATTCCAGTGGACGGAAGAGAACTTGTGGTTGCAAATCATCCAATAGGCAGTATAGATGGAATGGCGTTGATAAGTATCATAGGACAGAAAAGAAAGGATGTTTTGTTTCCCGTAAATGATATACTTTGTCAGTTGCCGGGATTGAAAGGAATATTTGTGCCAATAAACAAGTATGGTAAAAATTCTGCCAATCACTCCACTCTAAACGATGCTTTTGACGGCAATAGTATAATGATGTTTTTCCCCGCAGGTACGGAAAGCAAAATCATAGATGGAAAATTACAAGATTTTGCTTGGAAAAAATCTTTTATTCATCAAGCCCAAATACACAATAGAGATATTGTCCCTGTGTATATAGAGGGACAAAATTCCAAAAGTTTTTACAGACTGTATAAGGTGAGGAGGTTCTTCGGTATTAAGTTTGATTTGGAAATGATATTTTTGCCTCGGGAAATGTTTGCTCAGAGAGGAAAAACCATAACCTTAACATTTGGCAAAACTATTCCTATCAGTGAAATAAGCAAAGAAAAATACCATGCTAAAATTTGGGCAGATAAAATGAGGAGTTTTATTTATAGGTTAAAGGAAAATAAGGACGCTGTTTTTTCTGCCGATAATTAAAAAAACTAAAAACAGAACTGTATTTATGATAAAAACAAAGGATACTTCATATGTAATACCGCCTGTGGATAAGGACTTGATAAAAAAAGAACTTACCAAGGATATATTTTTTCGCAAGACTAATTATGGTGATAGGGAAATATATATAACCACTGCTCACAAGAGTCCAAACATAATGAGAGAGATAGGAAGGTTAAGAGAGATAAGTTTTGGAGCCTCTGGTGGAGGAAGTGGTACGGAATGCGATATAGACCAATATGACCTCGCCCCCGAGCCTCATTGTTATAAACAACTCTTTGTTTGGGATAAGGAAGATGAGGAAATTGTCGGAGGGTACAGGTTTATAGTCGGAAAAGATGTTTTTATGCAAAACAACGGAGAGTTGCTTTCGGCAACGGCTGACCTTTTCTTTTTTTCGGACGAGTTTAAGGAGTGCCTTTGGCCATATACAATGGAATTGGGTAGGAGTTTTGTACGCCCTGACTATCAGCCAACGGTATCTTTGCGTAAGGGTATGTATTCTTTGGATAATCTTTGGGACGGTTTGGGCGGTTTGGCTCAGACAATGAACAAAGAAATAAAATATTTCTTTGGCAAGGTTACTATGTACCCATCTATGAATAAGATTGCAAGAGACTATATTTTGTATTTTTATCGCAAACATTTTCCGGATAACGAGGGTTTGGTTTGGCCAAGAGAAGAGGTTAAAATAACAACGGATTACAATGATTTGGTAAAGCTTTTCTGTGGTAAAAGTTATAAAGAAGATTATCAAATACTTCTAAAAAACGTAAGGGCTTTGGGGGAAAGTGTGCCTCCGTTGGTCAATGCTTATATGAATCTTTCTTCCACAATGAAAAGTTTTGGCACGTCAATAAACAAACACTTTTCCGATGTTGAGGAAACGGGAATACTTGTTACAATAGAGGATATTTATGATGATAAGCGTAAGAGGTATATGAATCTGTAATTTTTTTTAAAAAACTTTTTGACAAAATAACAATGATAATAAAACAAGCGGAATTTGTGATTAGCGCCCCGAAGATTTCTCAATGTCCTCCCGCAGACAGAGCGGAATTTGCTTTTATAGGTAGGAGTAATGTTGGAAAATCTTCCCTTATAAATATGTTGACAAATAGAAAATCTTTGGCAAAAACATCTTCCACTCCCGGTAAGACACAATTGATAAATCATTTTATAATAAATAAAGAATGGTATCTTGTAGACCTTCCCGGCTATGGTTATGCAAGAGTTTCTCAAAAAGATAGAGAAAAATGGCAAAAAATGATAAATAACTATCTCTTGCATAGGGAGAACCTTTTAACTGTTTTTGTTTTGATAGATTCTCGCCATGAACCACAGAAAATAGACCTTGATTTTATCAATTTTTTAGGAGAGAACTCCGTGCCTTTACAAATTATTTTTACAAAAACAGATAAACAAAACAATGCCAAAACTCAAATCAACCTAAACCTATTGAAAAGTAAACTACTTGAAAACTGGGACGAATGTCCTAATATATGGCTTTCTTCTTCTCAAAACGGAGCAGGTAAGGAAGAAATATTAAATGAAATAGAAGCAATAATAAACCAATATTGGAACAATTAAACAATAATCTTATATATAATGAAAACAATAAAAAGAGCCTTAATATCAGTATTTGATAAAGATGGTATAGAACCGATAGTAAGAAAACTTGATAATCTTAATGTAGAAATTTATTCCACAGGCGGAACTTTTACCTTTATAGAATCTTTGGGGATAAAATGTAAAACGGTGGAGAGTCTTACATCTTATCCTTCCATACTTGGAGGAAGAGTAAAGACTTTGCATCCTAAAGTTTTTGGCGGAATACTTGCACGAAGGGATAATACCGTTGATATGGAGCAAATGCAAGAGTATGCAATTCCGGAGATAGACCTTGTGATAGTGGATTTGTATCCTTTTGAGCAGACCGTAAAAAGCGGGGCAGAGGAGCAAGCCATAATAGAAAAAATAGATATAGGAGGAATTTCTCTTATACGTGCCGCCGCCAAGAATTTTAAAGATGTAGTTATAGTTCCTTCAAAGGATAATTATGCAGAATTTGAAAATCTGTTAGATGAAAAACAAGGACAAACCACTTTGGAGGATAGAAAACGTTTTGCTTGCTATGCCTTTTTGACTTCTTCGCACTATGATACTATGATATTCAAGTATTTTAATTCTTTTGCTCAAATAGACACTTTTGCCGAAAGTATAAATACAAAAACTTCGCTTCGTTATGGAGAAAATCCTCACCAAAAAGGTTTTTTCTTTGGCAACCTTGATGAAGTTTTTGACAAACTGCATGGAAAAGAAATATCCTATAATAATATAGGCGATATTGATGCCGCTTGCAATCTTATAGATGATTTTAAGGATACTACTTTTGCCATTATAAAACACAACAACGCTTGCGGTTTGGCAAGCAGAGAGACTTTGGAGCAAGCCTATATGGATGCTTTGGCAGGAGACCCCGTAAGTGCTTTTGGTGGTATATTTGTAACCAATCGCAAAGTTGATAAACCTACAGCGGAGCAAATGAATAAAGTATTTATGGAAGTTTGTATTGCTCCGGATTATGATAAAGAGGCACTCGAAATACTTTGCTCAAAAAAGAACAGAATAATTTTAAAAAGAAAAGTAACGGACTCTTCCAAATATGTTTTCCGTTCTGCTTTGAATGGAGTATTGTTGCAAGAAAAAGACAATAAAGTAGAAACTTGCGAGGAAATAGTTTCTGTAACCGACAGGCAATTTACAACACAGGAAAAAGAAGACCTTGTGTTTGCAAATGTAATAGTAAAACATACCAAATCAAACGCCATAGTACTTGCAAAGAATAAGCAATTACTTGGTTCGGGTACGGGACAAACTTCAAGGGTGGACGCTCTAAAACATGCAATAGAAAAAGCGAAAAGTTTTGGTTTTGATTTAAATGGAGCGGTTTTGGCTTCGGATGCTTTCTTTCCGTTTGATGATTGCGTAGATATAGCATACAAAGAAGGCATACAGGTAATCATTCAGCCGGGAGGGTCTATAAGAGACAAAGATAGCGTTGATTACTGCACTGCTCACAATATGGCTATGGCTATGACTGGTTTCAGGCATTTTAAACACTAATTTTTTAACAAACAGTGTAACAAAATATTTAGTTTTTCGTAAATAGAACTTATTTAAAGTAAATACATAAGAAAGAAATATGGGATTCTTTTCGTTTTTAACAAGGGAGGTGGCTATAGATTTAGGAACGGCTAACTCTATAATAATGTGCAATGATAAAGTTGTTGTTGACCAACCTTCCATTGTGGCTATAGATAATACTACCAAAAAGATTATAGCTGTGGGTAACAAGGCTATGCAAATGGATGGCAAAACCCACGATAATATAAAGACAATAAGACCTTTGCGTGACGGAGTTATAGCAGATTTTGATATGGCTAACGCTATGATAAAGGAACTTATAAAAATGATACCGGCAAGGCATAGTTTGATTCCTCCGGCTTTGAAAATGGTTATTTGTATTCCTTCAGGTATTACCAATGTTGAGGAACGTGCAGTGAGAGATTCGGCTGAGCAAGCAGGTGCTAAGGATGTGCGTTTGATACATGAGCCTATGGCAGCCGCTATAGGAATAGGTATAGATGTATTGGAGCCGGTGGGAAATATGATTATAGATATAGGCGGAGGTACTTCAGAAATAGCGGTCATAGCACTTGGCGGTATTGTTTGCAATAAAAGTATAAGAATAGCGGGAGACGAGTTTAACAAAGATATTATGGAATATATGCGCAAGCAACATAATATATATATAGGCGAGCGTATGGCAGAGAAAATTAAAATAGCCTGCGGTAGTGCCATAACCGAACTTGCCGAACCGCCTGAGGACTATCCTGTGCAGGGAAGAGATGTTTTGACAGGTATTCCTAAAGAGATATATGTAAATTATAAAGAAATAGCACATGCCTTGGACAAGAGTATAGCGAAGGTCGAGAGTGCTGTTTTGGACGCTTTGGCCATGACTCCACCAGAGTTGGCAAGTGATATTTTCCATACGGGAATTTATCTTGCAGGAGGTGGCTCTTTGCTAAGAGGACTTGACCAAAGAATATCCAACAAAACAAGGCTTGCCGTACATGTTGCCGATGACCCGTTGCGTGCTGTGGCAAGAGGTACGGGTGCAGCTTTGAAAAATTATGACAGTTATACTTTTTTAATAAAATAGAAAAATAAACTGTAATTAAAGGCAGTTGTTTAAGGCTAATTGAAAAAGGTTATTGTTTTTTTTTCTTGCGTCTTACTTACATAAGACGCAAGATTTTTATTATGTGGAATTTTTACCTTACTTTTGCAAAAAAGATAACAAACATAGTATTTTATTGATGAAATATTTTGCAATAGTAATATTATTACTTTTTGTTGATATCTCTCTATTTGCACAAGACACCATAAGGTCAATGGTTTTGGATAGTGTTGTGGTCAGTGCAAAGAGAATGGATGTGTTGGAAAATACGCCGGTGGGAGATGCTTTGCAAAAAAAAGAATTACAAAATATAGGTACTCATTCAGTGGGCGAGGCGGCGAAATTTTTAAGTGGAGTTATTGTTAAAGACTATGGTGGTTTGGGCGGAGTGAAAACTGTCACTGTCAGAGGACTTTCTTCCAATCATACAGCCATTCTTTATGATGGAGTAAATATTTTTGACAATCAAAGCGGTCAAGTGGATTTAGGCAAATATTCTCTCGTCAATGTTGGCTCTTTGTCTTTGGCCAACGGACAATTTACGCCTATGCTTCCAACGGCAAGTTCCTTAGCCTCTGCCTCTACTATAAATATACAAACAGAAAAACCAAACCTTAACAATAAGGATACCCGTGCGGAAATAGGTTTTTCTTACGGGAGTTTTTCTACTTTGGGCGAAAATATCTTTTTTGCCCGTAAAATAAATAATCACAACATAATCACAACTTATTTTGATATTACAAATTCAAAAGGAAATTACCCTTTTGTGCTTCATTATGGTTTGCAAGACAATCAAAAGACAGAAAAGTTAAAAAGAGAAAACAATGAAATATTCTCTACTCACGCAGAAATCAATTGGTTTTGGGATATAAACAGAACCAATTTTTTAAAAGTAAAAGCCTTTGCTTATTATTCGGATAGAAAACTTCCTTCGGCAGTTACATTATACTATATGAATAGCAAAGAAGAGTTGTATAACAAAAATTTGTTTTTACAAGCCACTTATACCTCTTTTCTTAATGGACTTTTTACTTACAAAAACAATTTTAAAATAGATTGGAATTTTACTGAATATATAAATCCTTTGCTTTCAAACGGACTGCAAGGGGAACATGATATTTATAAGTTGTTGCTTTTGTATGACAATAATGCAATAAGTTTTCAACCAAGGGAAAATCTTTTCTTTACTTTGACAAATGATTTGTATTATAACAGATTGAGGGCTAATACTCAGATGGAGGCTGAACCAGAAAGAATATCTTCTCTTTCGGCTTTGGTTTTGGATTGGAATTTTGTCAAAAATTTATATTTCACCGCAAACATATTACACTCTTTTTATTATGATAAATATTCAAAAAATAACAATATCACCCAACATTTTTCCCCTTTTATATGTTTAAAATTGCAAAGAGGCAATTTTTCATCTTCTCTTTATTGCAAAAATATTTTTCGTATGCCTACTTTCAACGAAATGTATTATAGAAGATTTGGCTCAAAAGATTTGAAACCCGAAAATACGCGACAAATATCTTTTACCAATTCTTTTGCAAAAGAGTTGAAAAACTTTGATATTTCAACCGAAATAAGTCTGTATTACAATGAGGTAAGCAATAAAATAGTTGCCATTCCCAAAAATATTTATCTTTGGTCTATGGTTAATTATGGCAAAGTTAAAATTTATGGTTGTGATATAAAGTTGGGAACAAGTATAAAGATATACGATTTTCTTGTTGAGGGTAAGTTAAATTATTCTTTTTCCCGCTCTATTGATAATGAAAAAACTTCACTCACATACAAAGACCTTTTACCCTATTCGCCTGAGCAAGTTTATAGCATAATTATGGACTTAAATTATAATAACTTTATTTTTGGATATCATTGTATGTTGGTGGACAATCGCTATTCGTTACCGGAAAATATAACTTTTAATCTTTTGCCTCACTATGCCGACCATTCGGCAAACATAAATTATTCTTATAAGACAAAAGATTGTGTTTATAAATTTACTTTTGCCATAAATAACATATTCAATAAACAATATGAAGTAATACGTTCCTATCCTATGATGGGAAGAAATTATCAAATAAAAATAACTTTAACTATATGAAAAAGATAAAATTAATTATTGTTTTGGCATCGTTGCTGTTTTGTTTTACTTCCTGCTTTAAGGACGAAAAAAGCGAAGATGTCAAACACCACAACAATAACGACAAAGGTTTATATGTGCTTTGCGAAGGAACAGGAACAGATAACAATTCGGCTCTTTCTTATTACAATATTGCGGATAGTTCTTCGGAGGTGGATTATTTTAAGGAAGGTTTGGGAAAAAATGCCAATGATATTATAAAAGTAGGAGATGAGTTGTATATTGTGGTAACCGAAAGTGCTTGTGTTTGGGTTTTGGATAAAAACACAGGTAGCAGAATTGCAAGAATAGAGTTATTGGATGAAAATGGCAACAATAGAAAGCCAAGACATTTAGCTTATTACGATGGTTTTGTTTATGTTTCTTGCTGGGATGCCAATGTGGTAAAAATATCAAAAAACACTCATACCGTAGAAGGTATTTGCTCAACACAGGGACGTTATCCGGAGGGCATTGCTGTGGCAAACAATAAAATTTATGTAGCCAATTCGGGAGGTATGGACTTTCCTAATTATGACAAAACGGTATCTGTTATTGATGTGAATGCATTTGCCTTTGAAAAGAAAATAGAAGTGGCGGAAAACCCGCAGACTATTAAATCTCATAAAAATAAAATCTATGTTCTCTCTACCGGTAATTATATGGTAACTCCAACATTGACCATAATAAATAATGGAGAAAAAGAGAATGAGATAACCTTGAATGTGGCGGATTTTGATTTTTGGGAAGATAGGCTGTACTTCTTTTATACCTCTCCTTATGCCGACCCTAAGACAAATAAGGAATTTAATTTTTCCTACCTTGACATAAATAATTTAAATTCGCCCGCCCAACTGCTTAAAAAACAAACTTTGGAAGGAATGGTAATGCCTTATAGTATTACCATAATAGACAATACCGTATACATAAGCGATGCTAAAAATTTCACTTCATCGGGTGAGGTCTTTGCTTTGGATTTGCAAGGCAATATGCAATACAAATTTCCAACGCTTATTAACCCAAGCAAAGTGATACAAAAATAGAAAGCGTTTGTATTAACTTTAAGTAAAAATAGTCGTCTTTACTTTTTTTTAACTACTTTTGCAAAAAGTTATTTCAAAACGAAAAAGAGTAAAACATATATGATAAAGACTTTTGTTTTTAATCACTTTGCTGAAAATACTTATGTAGTTTTTAATAAGGAAAAGGATTGTGTAATAATAGATGCCGGCAACAAATCAGAATCAGAAACTTTTGAATTGGAAGAGTTTATAGAACATAGCAATCTTTCTGTTAAAGGAATATTGCTGACTCATCCTCATTTAGACCATTTTGCTGGAGCAGAGGCTTTGTGTAGAAAATACTCTGTGCCTTTATACTTGCACAAAGATGGAGAACAGATAATGGAAAGTATGGTTTTGTCTGCCAATGCTATGGGCTTTGCACCGACAAATATAATGGAGGTGAGAAAACAATTTTTGGAATATGATTCAATAATAGAATTTGGTGGTTTGAGTTTTAAAGTATTGGATGTTTCTGGTCATGCTCCCGGTAGTATTGCTTATTATTACAAAGAGGAAAATGCTGTTTTTGTTGGTGATGCTTTATTCTTTGAGTCCATTGGTAGAACTGACCTTATAGGTGGAGATTTGGATTTGCTTATAAGTAATATTAGAAAAAATTTGTTTTCTCTGCCACCCGATACAGTGGTTTATTGTGGACATGGTCCTCAAACAGATGTAGATTATGAAGCAGCCAACAACCCTTATATAAATGGATTGGATATATAAAATAAAAACAAATGAAACCCATAGAAAGAAGAACAATAAGGCAATATACTTCAGAGCCTGTTAGTGAAAAGACGCTTAATTATATTTTGTCCTGTGGTCAAAGAGCCTCAAATTGTGGCAATATGCAACTTTATAGTATCATAGTTACTCAAAGCAAGGAGGGAAAGAGCAAACTTGCTCCTTTGCACTTTAATCAACCTATGGTAGAGGAAAGTGCTGTTGTTTTGACTGTATGTGTTGATGTCAACCGTTTTAATAAATGGTGTGAAATAAATAATGCTCCAAAGAGTCTTAATAATTTTCTTTTCTTTAATGTAGCAACCATAGATGCCGCCATTTGCACTCAGGCAATGGCTCAAGCGGCTGAAGAAAAGGGTTTGGGTGTCTGCTATTTGGGAACTGTTAATTATATGGTTAAGGATATTGCTGAGGCTTTGGAATTACCTGATGGTGTTGTGCCTGTTACTTGTCTTACAATAGGCTATCCAAAACAAGTGCCTCCTATGACCGAGCGTTTGTCTCTTGCTTCCGTTGTTCATTATGAGCAATATAAAGATTATACCCCTTCCAATATAAAGGCAATGTATGAGGATATAGAGGCCAATCCTGCAAATAAAGATTTTGTAAAGGAAAATGAGTTGGATAATTTGGCTCAGGTATTCACTCAGGTGCGTTATCCAAAACAAATGAATGAAGATTTTTCAAAGAAATACGAGGATTACCTTAAAGAACATTTTTTTGAGAAATAGGCAAAAAGAATAATGAATGTTTTCTTCTAACAAAATAGGTACCATATTAAAATTTTCCATATTTGGTGGCTCACATCAAAAACATATAGGAGGAAGTTTGAGAAATTTTCCTAAGGGAGTGATTTTTGAAGAAAGTTTTCTCAAAAGCGAGATAGACAGACGAAGACCCATATTATACGCCACTCCAAGAAAGGAAAAAGATGAGGTGTTGTTTTCCACGCAAATGAAAGAAGGAGAACCTATTGGTGAAAACTTTGATTTTTATATAGAAAACACAAATATAGACATTAACTCATATAATGATGCAATGGGTCTATTTCGTCCTTCTCATGCTGATTATGTTTATTATAAAAAATATTCTGACTTAGATATACGGTGCAGAGACGATGCTTCGGGAAGAATAACTTTGCCTATGGTGATTGCGGGAGCGTTGTGTAAAATGTTTTTAAAAAAATACAACATTTCAATAGAGGCAGAGGTTGAAAGCACAGGAAATGAAGAGGTTTTGCAACAAGGAGATACCATAGGAGGAAAAGTAGTATGTAGGGTTAAGAATATGATTTTAGGACTTGGAGAGCCTATTTTTTACAAATTACAAAGCCAACTTGCTTTTGCTATGATGTCTATACCTTCAGCCATAAGTTTTGAAATTGGTGATGGTGTGGAAAGAGCGTTTTTGTCGGGCAGTGAAGACTTGGACAATTGGGCAGAGGACAATAATGAAAATACTCCCTATTTCAAAACTCTTACCAATCATTGTGGGGGTATAAACGCAGGAATAAGCAACGGTAATGATGTAGTTTTTTATATTGGTTTTCATCCTGTTCATACTTTGTCCCAAAGTATGAGACTCATAGATATGAAGGGTAAAACTGAAAATAAAATTTTTGGAGGCAGACACGACAAGGCACATATTTATCGTTTGCCTGTGGTGGTGGAGTCTATGTGTGCCGTGGTTTTGACAGATTTGATACTGATGAATGAACATAATAAAAAAAGATATTATGAATAAGATGAAGAATAAAAAAGTAATTTTATTATCATTGTTTTTTTTAGTATTGATAATGCTTGTTGTAGGCTTTTATGCCTGTGATAATAAAGATACATACACCATAAAGGGTAAATTAAAAGGTGGTGAAAACAAATTTTTGGTTTTGATGGATTTGAAAGGAGATACACCTGCTCTTGTTGATACCATTTTTTTGTCTTCAAGTGGAAAGTTTTCTAAAAAAGAAGTTTTGAAAGAAAAATCCCTTTTTATTCTACAAGCAGATGGAAATAATTACATTACCATAAGTCCAAACAAAAATGATAAAATAAAGATAGAGGGAGAATATAAAGATTTTGCTTCCAACTATAAAATAAAGGGTTCTAAGGATAGTGAAAATTTGCAACTCTTGGCTCAAAGGAGAATAAAGTTTAATGAGGATTTTATTACCTTTCAAAAGCAATATAATCAAGCAACCGGAGACCAAAAACGATTTCTTTTTAGAGAGTATTCTTTGCGTTCAAAACAAGCGTTTGAGAAAGAAAAGCAATTTCTGACACAATATATTAAAGATAACGAGGGGGAACTCTCTACGATAATTGCCTTGTACACAGAATTGTTGGGGCAACCCATATTTTCGATAGAGAGAGATGAAGCGATTTATAACCAAGTGCTTTACGGTTTAGAGAAAACTTTACCAAACAACCCGAATACTTTGAAAATAAAAACTTTCTTAAATAATTATAAAGAGAGTAATCAAATCTCAAAATAGTTGACATGCAAGAAAGAAAAAACATATACTTTATTTCTGATTTACATTTAGGTGTTCAAGGTAGAGACACTTCTTTTGAAAGAGAAAGAAAAGCGGTGGAATTTCTGCAAACCATAGAAGAGGATGCTTTTCAGATATTTCTTTTGGGAGATATTTTTGATTTTTGGTTTGAGTACAAAAATGTAGTGCCAAAGGGGTTTGTACGATTTTTCGGGCAATTGGCAAAAATGACGGATAAGGGTATAAAGGTAGATTTTTTTTGTGGCAACCATGATTTGTGGCAGAGAGATTATTTTACAAAGGAGATGAATATAACTTTGCATAGGGAGAAAATCAAAGAGTTTGTTTTTGACAACAAAACTTTTTTACTTGGTCACGGAGACAGACTTGACAAAAAGGAATATACATATCTTTTTATTCGCAATTGCATTTTTGCAAACCCTGTGTGTATTGCTATTTTTTCCTTATTGCCTCCGAGATTCGGACTTTGGTTGGCAAGGCTTTGGAGTAAGTCAAGCAGATGCTCGCATTCCAAAACAGATTTAAAAAGTTTAGGCAAGCAGGAAAGTATGTATAAGTTTTGCAAACAATATTTGGAAAAAAGAAATATTGATTATTTTATTTTTGGACACAGGCATATAATTCAGAAAGAACGAGTTGGAGAAAACTCTTGGTATATCAACACGGGTTCTTGGTTAAACGAACCTTGCTATGCCAAATGGGACGGAGAGGAACTAAGTTTGCATATTGTTGAGGCTTTGTAGAGCATAATTTTCAAGGGAAGCAGTTGTAATTAAATGAATAATTGAAATTTTTTATTGTTCAAAAGTTATTTTTGTATTTAAAGATATGTATTAAGATTTTATGCAACCTCTAAAAGCAATAATATATTAGTAAGTGCGTTATATAAAGAAATAAAATAGAAGAATAAATATGGAATTAAAAACTCAAAAGGATAAAGTATCCTATATACTTGGAGAAGATATCGGCAAAAGTATAGTATCTCAAGGTTATGATTTAAATATAGATGTGTTTGTGGAAACCATTAGACAAGCGTCGCTTGGTAAATTGGATAACGCTATGACTGAGCAGGAAAAAAATACTGTAATGCAGGCATGGCAAGTGGAAATGGAAGCAAAAAAGCAAAAAATAGCAATGGAGCAAAGTAGCAAACACAGAAAAGAGGGAGAAACTTTTTTGCAAAACAATAGAAAAAATGACAGTGTGATAGAGACTCCTTCAGGTTTGCAATACACTGTTATAAATGAGGGTACGGGAGAAAAACCAAAGGCAAGCGATAAGGTCAGAGTACATTATCATGGCACATTGCTTAATGGAAGTGTTTTTGACTCCTCAGTACAAAGAGGCGAAAGCATTGTTTTTCCATTAAATCAAGTTATTGCCGGATGGACAGAAGGAGTTCAGTTGATGAATGTGGGAAGCAAGTATCGTTTCTTTATTCCTGCCGATTTGGCTTACGGCAATCAACCTGTAGGCAATATTCCTGCCGGTTCAACACTTATTTTTGAGGTTGAGTTGTTGGGTATAGAAAAATAATTAAATGTTTTTTCATAGCGATACGAATCAATAAATTCGTACTTTCAAATCTTGCTTTCTACAAAAGGAAGCAAGATTTTTTTATAATAAAAGAGGTTGTGTAAAAATAACACAACCTCTTTCTTTTATAGATTTAGATTATTTTTTACGCTTCTATATTTTTTATAACGTCAAGCACAGAGCCGTCTCTATTCATAACAACGCCCACAACCTTATCACCGAATGGCAATGGAGCAGGGGAGCCTATTATACTTTTTGCTTTTGCTGCCAAATCATGAATATCAACAATATTAAGTCCTGCGTTTTTCAATCGTTCTGCTATCTCAGGACGGCGAGGGTTAACAGCAATACCATACTCGGTAACAATAACATCAACGCTTGAACCCGGAGTAATCAACGTAGTTACTTCCTCCACAACGCAAGGTATTCTGCCTCTTAGCAAAGGACAAACGATGATAGAAAGTGCCGAGTCGGCCGCAGTATCTTGGTGTCCACCTATTGCTCCACGTATAATACCGTCAGAACCAACCAAAACATTAACATTAAAGTTAACATCCACCTCCAAAGCAGAAAGAATTACCATATCCAAATAGTGAGTTGCACTACCTTTTTCATCAGCCGAAGCATATTCGTTGGCTGAGGCTTCTTTGTGCATTTCGTGGTCTCTTATAGATTCAGCAGCAACTTTGTCAAAAGATTGTACATCTATAAGTTTTTCTATCAATCCCTCTTCAAACATTTTAACCATGTGTGCAGTAATACCACCAAGAGCGTACGAAGCCTTTATTCCTTTTTCTATCATACTCTCTCTTATATATTTAACTGCTGCCAAAGAAGCACCGCCGGAGCCTGTTTGAATAGAGAAACCATCTTTGAAATAGCCACCGTTGATAATCACTTTTGCTGCTTGTTTTGCAAGAAGGATATCTCTTGGATTTTTGGTATCACGTATTGCGCCTGAGGCTATCTTGGAAGAATCTCCGACACTTTCCACCTCTACAACATAGTCAACATAACTCTCAGAAATAGAAGCAGGTGTATTAGGATAAGCAACAAGGTCGTCTGTAAGTATTACTACTTTGTCTGCATTTTGAGCGTCCGGAATTGCGTAACCCAAAGAACCGCAAATACTCTTTGCATTCTCACTTCTTGAAAAACCACAAGCATTACCCAAAGGGTCAGAAGAAGATGCTCCTATGAAAGCAACGTTGATATGCTCATCTCCGTTGACAATGGCAGAACCTCTTCCACCATGTGAGCGGAAAACAACAGGCTCTTTCATCAAACCACGAGAAATGGCATCAGCCAACTTTCCTCTAAGACCTGAGGTGGATATGCTCGTAATAACGCCGTTTTTAATATGCTCTATCAAAGGCTCGTGTACATCTTGCAAAGATGAGGCTGCCAAACGAAGATTTTTAAATCCCATTTGTGCCAATTTGTCCACAACCATATTGACAACTTTGTCGCCACCACGAAAATGATGGTGAAAACTTATGGTCATTCCATCTTTTAGTCCGCTATTCTTTATAGCCTCTTCCAAAGTTACCAACTTATCAGATTGTTTTTGGTAATCTTTTCTAAAAGTTGTAACCTTTGCTTCAGCCTCTTTATATACTTGCTTTCCCATTTTGGATGCAAGGGCTTCTATATCTGATTTTCTTTCTTTCAATGTACTCATATTATAGGTCCTCCTTTGTAATTACACCTGCAGCCAAAGCCAACTCTATAGTATGTTCGGCTCTTGTAACAACAGGTTTATCTACCATCTTACCATTAACCGCAATAACACCCGAACCCTTTGCAGCCGCCTCTTTTATTGCTGCTACTATGGTTTTTGCTTTTTCTATTTCTTTTTCAGTCGGAGTAAATACCTCGTTGATTATTTCTATTTGACGAGGGTTTATAATACTCTTTCCGTCAAAGCCCAAACGCTTTATAAGTTCTACTTCTTTGCGGAAAGTTTCCATATCGTTAAGATTGGAATAAACCGTATCCAAAGCGTAAATACCTGCTGCTCTTGCTGCTACAACAATGGTTTCTCTTGCCAAAAGAAGTTCGTCTCCGGAAGGAGTTCTTTGTGTTTTAAGATTTGCACAATAGTCTTCTGCTCCCAAGGCTATACCCATCATACGTTTGGAAGCCGTTGCTATGGCATAGGCGTTAATTATACCCTTTGTGCTTTCTATGGCTGCCATTATCTGAGTTCTACCCAAACAACCAAGTTCCTTTTCTACTTTTTCTATTTCAGCCTCAAGTTCTTGTACCTCTTCGGCTGTTTCTGTTTTTGGCATACGAATAACGTCTACGCCGGCTTTTACCACAGCTTCAACGTCTTTTTTTCCGTATGGAGTATTTAATGGATTAACTCTGACAACCATTTCCGTATTGCCATAGTCTATGGTTTTTAATGCATTGTGAACCAAAAGTCTTGCAGCATCTTTTTCTGCCATTGTTACCGAGTCTTCCAAATCAAGCATAATTGAGTCAGGACCATAAATGAAAGCGTCTGACATCATTGCAGGATTGTTTCCCGGAACAAACATCATTGTTCTTCTTAACCTTTGCATAATTATTTAATTTTTAGCGGTTTTTTAACCTCTGATAATTTGTTAATGATTAAATTTTAATAAAAAAAACTCCAAATTAAGCCTTCCAAACATCTTTGCCTGTGGCTCTGACAACCGCCGCTGTAACTCGAGCGCGTATTGTACAGTCCAAAGCACCTTTGTCAGTTGCTGTAACGATTGCGCTATTGACATTCAACCCTTTAAGAGTTTCTTTTATCACACTTTTTATTTGCTCACCAAATTGATAAGCAACAGTGCTATCAAGATTTATCTCCAAGCCTTCCTTTTCACTTGGTTCAATCTTAATCATTATATCACCGGATTCTAACGTACCGGCAAACGCTTGTTTCATATCCATGATTTTTTCTATTTTGTTTAGCGTTAATTTTATTTTCCACTAAGATAGGTAGCAAAATTACTTTGTTTTTTTTGTATAACAAAATATTTTAAAACAATTTGCAAAAACTATACCGAGATAAGAAGAAATACAGCGACATTCATACACTTATTTGTTCCTTATGCCAATTTATAACACCTCATTTTAACTTATGTTAACCTATCAAAAAGAGGTAAAAACAGCAAAATCGGTTTACTGAAAATCAGTAAGTTACAAAATAAATTTTTGCACGCGTTTGGTCAGGTCAAAGAATCTTCGTAACTTTGCATAGAGAAATACCCCTATCACAAAATTTTCAATTTTTACCCTTGTAACTACTTGATAATCAGTAAAAACGAAACGGCGTTTTATTTTATCGAAACGCCGATTCGTCGAAATGAAACGCCGATTCATTTTCACAAAACGGGCAAAGAAAAAATTTTTTCATCAAAAAACCGCTCGAAAACACTGAAAATGACGATTTTTGCCCGATTTTGCCCCTCTTAAAAACCTTAACTAACTGATAATCAGTAATAGCACCCCTATTTTTGACTTTTTAGTGTATATCAATTAAATTTCCCGAAAAAATATTTTTTGGCTCTTACTCAGCCTGTTTTCGTAGGGCAAAGCCGTACCCATTGGGTGTTTTATAAGGGCAAAGCAGTTACTTTTTTATGGATTGGCATAGGTTGAGATAAGTTAGCATAATTGTAAAAAAACAAATTATAGAGTGGTATATTTTCTATTATTTTTTTGATATTTTACACAATAAAGAGGCAAAAAATGAGTTATTCCCTTATTATTTAAATAATGTATAACAAAATATAAAAAATCTATTACGTAATATGGCAGATTTTAGAAAAGAAAGCGACTTAATAGGCGAACTTAATGTGCCTGTAGATGCGTTGTATGGCGTTCAATCTCTTAGAGGATTCAACAATTTTAAAATTTCCGGTGTTCCTATGAATGCCTACCCTAATTTTATTAAAGGTTTTGCTATTACCAAACATGGAGCAGCAATAGCAAATCACGCTCAAGGTAAGTTGACTGATGAGCAATTTAAGGCTATGGTTCAGGCTTGCGAAGAAATGAAAGAAGGCAAACTTGACCAATATTTCCTAAGTGATATGATTCAGGGTGGTGCCGGCACTACGGTTAATATGAATGCTAACGAAGTTATTGCAAACCGTGCTTTGCAAATAATGGGACACAAACCGGGAGAGTATAAATATTGTTCTCCAAACGACCATTCCAACGCTTCTCAATCTACTAATGATGCTTATCCTACGGGTTTCCACTTCGGTTTGTATTTGGAGGCTGAAAAATTGATAAAAGCCATCAATGATTGTGCTGCTTCTTTGGAAAAGAAAGCAGAAGAGTTTAAAAACATCGTTAAGATGGGTAGAACTCAGTTGCAAGACGGTGTTCCTATGACTTTGGGACAAAGTTTTGGTGCATTTGCAACCATGATGAGAAAGGCTGCAAAAGATGTAGAAGCAGTAAGAAAACATTTGCTTGAGGTTAATATGGGTGCTACTGCAATAGGTACAGGAATCTGTGCAGAGCCGGGCTATTCAGAACTATGTATTAAGGCTCTTAGAGATATCACCGGTTGGGATATTACTTTGGCTGAAAACTTGATAGAGGCTACTCCTGACACTTCTGCTTTGGTTGGTTTGTCAAGTGAGTTGAAACGTACCGCCCTTAGAGCAATAAAAATATGCAACGACTTACGTTTGATGGGTAGTGGTCCAAGATGCGGTTTGGCAGAAATACATTTGCCTGAAATGCAACCGGGCTCTTCTATTATGCCGGGCAAAGTTAACCCTGTTATACCTGAGGTTATGAATCAACTTTGCTACAAAGTGATAGGTAACGATACTGCTGTTATGTTGGCAAGTGAGAATGCACAATTGGAACTTAACGTTATGGAGCCTGTTGCTGTTTATTGCTTGTTTGAGTCCATTAACTTGTTGACAAACGGTTTCAATACTCTTAGAACTCTTTGTATAGACGGCATAGAGGCTGATGAGGAAAATTGCAAAAACTTTATTGCTAAGGCTATAGGTACTGTTACCGCTTTGAACCCTTACATAGGTTACAAAAATTCTACAAGAATTGCGAAAATAGCAAAGAAGACAGGTAAAGGCGTTTATGAAATAGCATTGGAAAACAATATTCTTTCAAAAGCAGATTTGGATACCATATTTGCTCCTGAGAATATGATAAAACCTGTAAATCTTCCTATCAAAGCAGACCAAGACAAAATAATGGAAAAATTGGAAGCAATACTTGCTAAACTTTAATTTAAGTTTGTAATCATTTTTAAATCACAAGGTTCTTTAAAGAGGTTTGTCCTTCTTTGAAGAACCTTTTTTATAAAATTAAAAATATGCTTTCCATACTTGTACCCATATATAATTATGATGCAGAAAATCTTGCCCGTATTTTGTTGCAACAATGCGAAAATTTGAAAACAGAATATGAGATAATTTTTGCTGACGATTGTTCCACAAATAACAAATTGAGCAAGACAAATAAAGACTTTTTTTTAACAACAAGCATAACTTTCATTGAGGTTGAGCATAATATGGGACGTTCAAAAATAAGAAATTTTCTTGCTAAAAAAGCAAAGGGAGATTTTTTTCTGTTTTTGGATTGTGATAGTGGTATAGTGCGGGAGGATTTTATTTATAAATATATGCAATTTGCTCAAAAATATGATGTTGTTTGCGGGGGAACCATATATTGTGGCAAAAATCATATCAGCAAAGAAAATTTATTGCATTGGACTTGTGGGAAAAAAAGAGAGGAAGGCAAAAAACACTTCACAACAAACAATTTTCTCATTAAAAAAGAGGTTTTTGAAAAAATAGAGTTTAATGAAAAAATCAAAGGTTATGGACACGAAGATACTCTTTTCGGAGAGGAATTGAGAAAAAACGGGTATAAGATAGGTTTTATAGATAACCCTGTGGAACATTTGGGACTAAAGGACACAGATAAATTTATTTTGGATACTATTAACGCCTCCACAAATCTTGCCTTGCTATACAAACAAAAAATGTATCAACCTTTTTTGGAAAATGTTACTTTGGTCAAAACCTATAAAAAATTAAAAAAGTTACATTGTATAGGAGTCTTTTCTTTTTGTTTTGTTTTGATAAGGTATTTTGTTAATCTGAATTTGCACAGTAATATGCCGACTATCAGATGTTTGGATGTGTTAAAACTATATACCTTTATCATCAATACAAAAAACGATTAGTGATAAATAAAAACAATAAGTATTTTATATTAACGTTATCAAAACAGAGTTTTACACTTTTCTTTAATCATGCAAAATCAACACAAAACGGGTTTAATTTTCCTTATCGGTATTTTGACCGGCGCGGTGTTGATTTTGCTTTTTATAGTTTTTAAAGGAAATAACATAACGGTGCTTCCTCTTAGCAAGTATAACGAAAAAACTTATTCCAAACACCATAAAACCACCAAAGTTAAGAACACTGACAACACCATAAAAACTACGAAAATCTTTCATAAAGGCAAACAAAATCAATACTATTCTTTGCCAAACAATGAAATTAGTAACAGCACTGAAAACAATGCAAAAAAAACTTTTGAAAAGAATATTTTTGTTATTGACCTAAATACTGCTGACACATTGGATTTACAATTGATAAGAGGAGTGGGTAAAGTGTTTGCAAAAAGAATATATAACTATGGCAAAAGACTCGGTGGTTACCACGACAAAAATCAACTCAAGGAAGTAAAAGGAATAAATGACACCGTTTTTGAAAAAATATCTTCGCAAATAGTTTTGCAAGATAGCAATTTGAGAAAGATAGATATAAATACAGACAATATTAAAACTCTTTACTATCACCCCTATATAGATTATTATTTGGCTAAGGCAATAATAGAATTTAGGAAACAATATGGCAACTTTTCAACAATAGAAGAAATTAAAAAAGTTCATCTTATGGACGAAAAGACATTTCAACGACTTGCTCCATATATAGAAGTCAGAGAATTAAGCAAATGATGAAAAACTTTTCTCTCTTTCTTTGAAAAAGTTAAAAAAAGTTTATAAAATGCTTTTATATTTTATTTAAGCCAGCAACCTTTGTTTTGTTTCTTTATCTGTAAGCAAGTAATCTTCCAATGTCGGTTGTGCGATAAAAGAAGATTCCTGCATAGCGTTTTCTATTATTTTGGGAATGTCAAGGAAAGAAATTTCTTTTTTCAAAAATCTTTCTACCGCAATTTCATTGGCTGCGTTCATTATACAAGGCATATTGCCTCCCTTTTCTATTGCTGAAAAAGCCAAATCCAAGCAAGGAAAAGTTTTTCTATCTGGTTGTTCAAAAGTCAGGTTTTGAAGTTTAAAAAAGTCGGTTTCCACAACAGGAGTTTTTAAACGAAAAGGGAAATTCAAAGCGTACGCAATAGGCAAATGCATATCCGGAGAGGACATTTGCGCTTTTATACTACCGTCTTCAAATTCTATCATAGAATGTATTATACTCTGAGGGTGAATAATGGGAATAATATCTTTTGCCTCAACATTGAAAAGCCACTTTGCTTCAATCATTTCCAACCCCTTATTCATAAGAGTGGCACTATCTATGGTAACCTTTTTCCCCATAGACCAATTAGGATTTTTGAGTGCTTGTTCTATTGTAACATTTTTTAATTCCTCTATTGTTTTTCCTCTAAAAATACCCCCCGAGGCTGTAAGTAATATTTTTTTTATAGGATTTTGATATTCACCTTGCAAGCATTGAAATATGGCAGAATGTTCGCTATCTACTGGTATAATTCCCGCTTTATTTTTCTCAGCCAAACGAGTTACCAACTCACCTGCCACAACCATAGTTTCCTTGTTGGCTAAGGCTATTGTTTTGCCCGCTTCTATGGCTGAAATAGTAGGTGAAAGTCCTGCAAAGCCAACCAAAGCAGTCAAAACCAAATCCACATCATCAAACTTTACCACATCTGTTATAGATTCTTCTCCTGCAAAAACTTTTATATATGTATCTTGTAAGGCTTGTTTAACTTGGTCATATTTACTTTTATCCGCTATAACCACAGCATTGGGCTGAAATTCCAAAGCCTGCTGTATCAACAACTCTGCATTGGAGCCTGCGGTCAAAACCTCTACAATAAATAAATCTTTGTTATTCCTTATTATATCAAGTGTTTGTCTGCCTATGGAACCGGTAGAACCAAGTAAGGCTATATGTTTGTGGCTGTCTTTCATAAGAAAAAAATATTACAGCATCTCCCAACCATATAACAGAGATTAAGAAAATGCTGTAAAATAAATATTTTATCCGTATATCTCTTTTTTGTACGCTTTTAAAGTGTTAGACAAAAGTGAAACTATTGTCATAGGACCTACTCCACCGGGTACGGGAGTAATGTAAGAGCATTTTTTTGCCACTTGATTAAAATCCACATCGCCCGTAACATAATATCCCTTCTCGCTATCATCTTCTATTCTGTGTATGCCCACATCTATCACAACAGCACCCTCTTTTACCATATCTGCTTTTAGGAAAGCGGGCTTGCCTATGGCTGCTATGATTATATCGGCTTGAAGACAAATTTCTTTAAGGTTTTTTGTTTTGGAGTGGCAAAGCGTAACAGTGCAGTCTTTTCCCTTTCTTGACATCAGTAGTGCCATAGGAGTACCGACAATATCGCTTCTGCCCAAAACAACACAATTTTTGCCCTCAGTTTCTATATTTGCTCTTTCCAACAATGTAACTATACCGCAAGGAGTGGCAGGCAAATAACTCGGTAAGGATAGCAACATTCTACCGGCGTTGATAGGGTGAAAACCATCTACATCCTTCTTTGGGTCAATGTGTGCTATTACCTTTTTTTCGTCTATATGCTTAGGTAGAGGCATTTGTACAATATAACCATCAACCTCTTCATCATTATTGAGAAAATCTATGGTCTGCAAAAGTTCTTCCTCGGTTATGGAAACAGGAAATCTATATACGGAAGAAGTAAAACCAACTTCGTGGCTTTGTTTTTCTTTGCTTTTTACATAGGAAAGACTTGCTCCATCTTCTCCAACCAAAACAGCAACCAAATGAGGAGGTCTTTGCCCTCTATCTAACATATCTGCAACCTCTTTTTTTATCTCCTCCTTGATAATGGAGGCTATCTCTTTGCCATCTATAAGAATAGGTGCTTTTTTCTCTTGCTCCATAATTAAAATTATTGTTATATATAATTTGTTTTATCTTCTTTTTCTGATGTTGCGCATGGCGGCGAGTTTGTTCATTTTTCCTCCACTGCTGATGCTTTGCATCATTTTTCTTGTTTGCTCAAATTGTTTTAACAATCTATTGACTTCCTCTATCTTTGTACCGCTACCTTTGGCTATTCTCTGTTTGCGAGAAACGTCTATAATGTTTGGATGAGTTCTTTCTTGCGGAGTCATACTGCCAATAATGGCTTCTATACTCTTAAAGGCATCGTCCTTAATATCTACATCCTTCATCATTTTGCCCACTCCCGGTATCATACCCATCAAATCTTTAAGGTTGCCCATTTTTTTGATTTGTTGTATTTGAGATAGGAAATCGTTGAAATCAAAAGTATTGCTACGTATTTTTTTTGACAACTTGCGAGCCTCTTGTTCGTCGTATTGTTCTTGGGCTTTTTCTACAAGGGAAACAATATCGCCCATGCCAAGTATACGATTTGCCATACGGTCGGGGTGGAAAACATCTAATGCATCCAATTTTTCACCTATGGAAATAAATTTAATAGGCTTGTTTACCACGTGTCTAATGGTTAGAGCGGCACCTCCTCGAGTATCTCCGTCAAGTTTTGTAAGCACTACTCCGTCATAGTCCAACCTATCATAAAAAGCCTTTGCCGTATTGACAGCGTCTTGTCCTGTCATGGAGTCAACGACAAAGAGAGTCTCCGTAGGTACAACGGCTTGTTTTATGTTGGCTATCTCGTTCATCATCTGCTCATCCACAGCCAAACGTCCTGCCGTATCTATGATTACAGCGTCAAACCCGTCTTGTTTGGCTTGCTTGATGCCTTTTTGAGCCAAATCCACCGGGTTATTATTTCCTTCTTCCGTAAAAACCGATATATTTATTTGTTCGCAAAGAACCTGCAATTGATTGATAGCCGCAGGACGATAAACGTCTGCCGCAATAACCAATACCTTTTTATTTTTTTTGTTCTTTAAATAAGAAGCCAATTTGGCAGAGAAAGTTGTTTTACCGCTACCTTGTAAACCTGCTATAAGAATGATGGATGGTTTGGCTTTGAGATTGATTTCTTCCGAACTTTCTCCCATTAAGGAAACCAACTCATCGTGCACCATTTTTATCATCATTTGTCCCGGATCTACATTTGTTAGGACATTTTGACCAAGTGCTTTTTGTTTTACTTTGTCACAAAATTCTTTTGCTATGGAATAACTTACATCTGCATCTATTAGGGCCTTACGTACCTCCTTCATACTCTCGGAAATATTTATTTCCGTGATTTTGCCTTTGCCTTTTATGATTTTAAAGGCCCTATCAAGTTTTTCGGATAGATTTTCAAACATTGCTCTACTCTTATTTTCTTCTGATTTCAGAGTGCAAAGTTATAAAAATTTTTGATAACAATGTTTATAAAACCTTATCAAAGATGCTAAAAGAATAAATATATTTTTTAAACCTGAAACCTTTTGACAAAAAAGTCCAACGCCAACTCATAACTCTCCAACCCAAATCCCATAATACACCCTCTACATACGGTAGTAAGTAGTGAGGTGTGTCTGAATTCTTCTCTTGCCGCAATGTTTGATATATGTACTTCCACAACCTCAGTATTTATAGACAAAACAGCATCTCTTATTACTACAGAGGTATGAGTATAGCCACCGGCGTTGAGAATTATTCCGTCTGCCTCATTGTTTTGCAAAGCATTAACCAACTCTCCTTCTATATTGGACTGAAAATAATCTATTTCTACCTCAGGGTATTTTGTTTTCAATTCCTGTAAGTATTCATCAAAAGATTTTTGTCCGTAAATATCTTTTTCCCTACGTCCCAAAAGATTGAGATTTGCTCCATTTATAATAAGTATCTTATTCATCTTCTAAATCTTGTCTGTACATGTCTATATGGACAATTCTTTTTTGTCTGTCCAAAACAAATAATTCAGGTACTTTCCAAAGCAAAGTTTTAATAATTTTTTCATTCTCAAAAGAATAAGCGTTTAACCATTGCTTTGGCATTTTCTTTAAATATTTTTGCCAAGTGTTATAATCTATATCGGGCGCTATGCTTAGAATGACAAGGGAGGAGTCTTTTATGGCTTTGTTTAGTTGTTTATTCTTTTTCAAAAGTTTTATTTCCCTATGACAATGTTCGCAAAACGGGTCATAGAAAAATAAGTAAATACTATCGGCTTTTAAGGAATAGAGATTTTGATAGGTGTTGCTATCCAAAGCGGTTACAAAATCAAAATCACAAATAAGGGTATTGTATCGTGGGTTATTGTATTTATCAAACATCACCTCATTATTTTGCCCTTTGCAGTAGCAAATCAAAAACAAATAACAAAAAACAAAGATACAAAACCTTTTCATGATTTTCTAATAATATTTTTATAAAGTTTGGTTGAAAGCAATAATGCCATCAACCAAACTTTTATTTTTAATACTATTCTATGTTTAAAACATCTCTTTTATTTGGAATAAATACATCTTTAAAACCGTGAGAATTAAGTGTTTTTGCAAACTTATCTTGAGTTTTTGCCTCACCGTGTACTACTATGATTTTTTTCGTTTGCTCTCTGTCCAAATGGTCAACAAAGCGTACCAATTCATTGCAATCGGCATGAGCGGAGTAAGATTCCAACTTTCTTATATCTGCCTTTACTTTATGTGGAATACCAAAAATAGAAACGTTTTTATCACCCCTAAGGATACGATGACCAAGTGTTGTAGGCGAACAATAACCTACACCAAGTATTGTGGTGGAACGTTTTTCTATATTGTTTGCTATATGGTGCTTAACTCTACCTGCCTCCATCATACCAGAAGCCGAGATAATAATACAAGGTTCCATAGAAAAGTTTAGCATCTTACTTTCTTTGGAGGATTGTATGTATCTCAATTTGTCAAAACCAAACGGGTCAGGGTCTTGACGCATAAATTCTATCATTTCATTATTAAAGCACTCCGTATGAAGTTTAAAAATATTTGTTGCATTCACACTTAAAGGACTGTCTACATAAACATCTATGTTTGGCAACCTGTCTTCCTCCCAAAGTTTGTTAAGAGCAAATATTATCTCTTGAGCCCTACCCACAGCAAAAGAAGGAATTATAAGTTTGCCTCGTTTTTGAACACAAGTATATTTTACAACATCCAACAAATCATCATCGCTTTGGGTTACTGCTTTGTGCTCTCTATCGCCATAAGTTGATTCCATAATAACATAGTCGGCTTGTGGGAAGCGTTGGGGCGTTTTTAGTATTCTACCTTCATATCTGCCTATATCTCCGGTAAAGGCTATACTAACAGGTTTTTCTTTATCTTTGGGAAAAAGTTTTATGTTACAAGTAGCACTTCCCAATATGTGTCCATTGTCCGTAAACATAAGAGAAAAATCTCCAAATTTCATTTCTCTATCGTATGGTATGCTGACAAAACACTGCATACTCAAACGAGCGTCTTCTTCTGTATATATGGGTTCTATTGTGGGCAAACCTTGTTTTTCTCTTTTCTTGTTAAAAGTTATCGTATCCAACTCTTGTATTCTGCCGGAGTCAGGCAACATTATTGCACACAAATCTCGAGTGGCAGGAGTACAAAGCACAGTGCCGTTGAATCCCTTTTTTATGATATAAGGTATAAGCCCTGAGTGGTCAATATGAGCGTGAGAAAGAATCAAATAATCTATTTCCTTTGGCTCAAACCCCAAGTCCATATTATCATTATAAGTTTCCAATCCCTTACCCTGATACATACCGCAGTCCAAAAGTATTTTTGTACCAAAGTCTGTTGTTATCAAATGTTTGCTACCTGTTACTTCTCTTGTAGCACCCAAAAATTGTATGGTCATAATTCTCTTAGTTTTTTATGTTGTGCAAAGTTATAGTTTTTTTTATAAAATTTGTATTTTTGCAAGCCGAAAAAGAGTCAAGCAAAATAAAAATGATAAAGTGTAATCATCTTCTGTTATTTGTGTTTATATGTTTGTTATTTGTGGGCTGTAAAAAAAACAATCGCCCCTCACAAAATGGCACTGCAATAATAAAGCCAAATAAGTTTTTTTTGTCAAAAAATATGCTATGTTTTCATATTGATATTGACAATTCTGCGTACAAATCTGTTTATTATAATACTACATCTCAAAACTTAGAACTTAAAACAACAAGTAAATAAATGGCAAGAAAAAAGAAAATAACAGCGAAACGAATCTTTTTGATTTTCTCTCTCTTGTTGGTTGTCATAGTGGGAGGAATCATAGCATTTACTTATGCAATGGACTATTACAAAAAATACTATGCTTGCCCTACACTTGGCATAGATTACAACAAATATCCCGTTATGGGAATAGATATTTCTTCACATCAAGGGGATATTGATTGGAAAGTTTTGAGTGATAATCATATCAGTTTTGTTTTTATCAAGGCCACAGAAGGAAGAGATTTTGTGGATAAACGTTTTGCCCAAAATCAAAAAAAAGCCAAAGAAAACAATATTGTAATGGGCGCATACTTGTTTTATAAATTCAACAAGTCAGGCGAGGAACAGGCTAAGAATTTTATAAGGAATGTAAAACTTTTTGACAATGATTTACCTCCTGTGGTTGATTTTGAACTTTCATACGGCAATCGTTTTAGTCGTTTGTCGCACGACAAAATACAAAATCAATTGCTTAGATGTCTTTTTGAATTGGAAAAGCATTACAAGTGCAAGCCTATAATTTACACCAATGTAGATACTTATAACAAATATATAAAAGGAAGTTTTGATGAATATACTTTGTGGTTGTGTAAGTTATGCACCGAGCCACAATTGAAAACGTGGACTTTTTGGCAATATACACACTCCGGCGTTGTTCCCGGTATAGAAGGCAATGTGGATATGAATATTTTCAATGGGTCTTATACTGATTTTGTCAATTATATCTATAACAGCAGAAAACACAAATAATAAACCAAAATCACAATGCAAGTATTACTTATAGATGATATTCACCCCGTATTGATTGAAATGTTAAAGAAAGAAAATATTTCAATTGACTATCATCCCGAATATAATAGAGATGATATTATCAAAAACATTCATCTTTATGATGGAATAGTAGTAAGAAGCAAAATAAAGATAGACAAGCAAATAATAGACTTGGCCACAAAACTCAAATTCATTGCAAGAAGTGGTGCCGGTATGGATAGTATAGATGTGGAATATGCTAAACAAAAAAATATTCATTGTCTCAACTCTCCCGAAGGCAATAGAGATGCTGTAGGAGAGCATACTTTGGGATTGTTGCTTGCTCTTTTCAATAAAATAACTATAAGCGACCAACAGGTAAGGCAGGGGTTTTGGCTTAGGGAAGCAAACAGAGGCTTGGAAATCAAGGGAAAAACCATCGGCATTATAGGTTACGGCAATATGGGAGGAGAATTTGCCAAAAGGCTTTATGGTTTTGAATGTAGGGTTTTGGCTTATGACAAATATAAAACCAACTATGCCAACCAATACGCCGAGCAAGCCTCATTGGAAGAATTAAAAAAGGAATGTGATATTTTGTCTCTGCACGTGCCTTTGACCGATGAAACCAAATATATGGTTGATAAAGAGTTTATAAACAGTTTTCAAAAACCTTTCTTTTTGTTAAATACTTCAAGAGGAAAGGTGGTAAATCTTTCCGACTTGATTTGTGCTTTGGAAAATAAAAAAGTACTTGGGGCGGGTTTGGATGTTTTGGAGTATGAAAATTTTTCCAATGAAATGTCCTTTGATAACAAAGCAAAAGAAGAATTAAATAAATTGTTTGCTATAAAAAACACTGTTCTTACTCCTCATGTGGCCGGTTGGACAAAAGAATCTTATTACAAACTATCCTATTTTCTTGCAAAGAAAATTATCACTTGTGTAAACAACTTGTAGCACTATTTTTTGTAAAAGCCTCTATAAGTTGAGAAATTTTTGCCTGCAATTCCTCTTGGGTGTGAGAAAAGTTTCGCATACAAAACCTTGATTCTTTGTCGCAAATCAAACATTTGCGAGGAGCAAAACCCACCTCTTGTCTGGCAATGGGAACACCCTCCTTACTTATTACATCAATGTCAAACAACCTGCCCAACAAATGCTTCTGCTCTATTAAACAGACCTCTTTTTTTATCCCCAAAGCCTCTCCTTGCAATATGTAATAAGCCTCAAAACCTGTTTCCAAATCTTTTTCTTCTTTATAAACAATACGTTTGTCAAAGGTAGTATCTATTGCCTTTATTGCTGCCCGTGCCACTATAAGGGAGTTTTTATTTCGCTTCTCTTTTCCCGGCATAACGACAGTAAGACAAAGCAAAACCTTATCTTTGTATTGTTGCATAAGCCTGCTTTGATTTTTCGCTCTTGCATCTCTACTTTTGAGCAGTTGTTCCAATGTTATATTCATAAAAAAATATGTATTACTCTTTTATATTTTGTAAAATCACATAAAAATAGCTTTTATGCTCTACACTCATAAAGGATGCAATACCTCAAAATTTATTTTATAAAACCTTGTTGTTTTAAGAAGGCTTCGTTTGTCGGTTCCTTGCCACGAAAAGCCTTGTATAATTCCATAGGGTTTTTGCTACCGCCTCTGGCAAGTATGTTTTTGCGGAATGAGGTAGATACCTCCGGGTTAAAAATTCCTTTTTCCTTAAAGGCAGCCCATGCGTCTGCCGCTATAACTTCGCTCCATTTGTAGCCATAGTATCCTGCCGCATAACCGCCGCCAAAGATGTGAGAAAATTGCGTACTCATACAACAGCCGTTAATCATAGGCATAAGTTCTGCTTTCTTTGAGGCAATTTCTTCCATAGCAATAACATCTCCTTGATATGTTTTTTCCATTGAATGCCATTTCATATCCAATTCCCCAAAGAACAATTGACGAATAGATAACCAACCTGCGTTGTATTGTTGTGCTGCACGTATTTTGTCAATATATTCTTGTGGTATTTTGTCGCCGCTTTTGTAATGTACTGCAAACAAGTCCAAAAACTCTTTTTCATAAGCGTAGTTTTCCATAAACTGACTCAGAACCTCAACAAAATCGTGGGCAACGTTGGTACCTGATAAGGATTGATAAGTACATTCGGTTAGAATGCCGTGTAAACAATGCCCGAATTCGTGTAAGAATGTGGTTACTTCGTCAAAAGAGAGTAGGGAAGGCGTCTTTTTTGTTGGTTTTGAAAAATTGCAAACCAACTGTACCAATGGACGTATTTCTTTATTATTTACCTTACTTTCTTCTCTGAAAGAGGTCATCCATGCTCCGTTTCTTTTACTTTCTCTTGGGAAAAAGTCCATATAAAGTATAGCCATAAAACGATTTGACTGCTTTTCCCAAACTTCATAAACGACAACATCTGGGTGATATGTGGAAATTTCTTTATTCTCCCTAAACTCCAAGCCATAAAGTTTGCCCGCAAGAGTAAAGATACCATTTTTTACATATTCGAGGTTGAAATAAGGTTTCAACAATTCGGGCGAGATGTTATATTTTTCTTTTTGTAATTTTTCTGACCAATAAGAAAAGTCCCAACGATTTAATTTTTCTGTAAATCCATGTTCTGAGGCGTAATCTTGTACTGCTTGCAAATCTTTTTTTGCAAAAGGCATGGAAGTATCAACCAAATCATCAAGAAATTTATTTACCTCTTCAGGTTTTGAAGCCATTTTATCCTCCAATTGATATTCTGCAAAAGACTTATAGCCCAAAAGATTGGCTATTTTTAAACGTAAATTTGCTATATCTTTCAGTACTTGTTTGTTGTCGTTGGTATCATTGTGATTACCCATAGAGTTATAGGCTTTCCACATTTTTTCTCTTAAATCTCTGTTTGGACAATAGGTTATAAAAGCAGAATAAGAAGGGTAGTCCAAAGTAAATACATAACCTTTCATTTTGCGATTTTGAGCCTCCTGCTTTGCGGCTTCCAAAGCATATTGAGGCATACCTTCAACATCCTTTTTATCTGTAATATTGAGAGAAAAAGAATTATTGTCGTTCAAGGCATTTTGATTAAATTTTAGTGTAAGAATACCAAGTTCCTCGGTTGCCTTTCTGTATTCTTCCTTGTCTTTTCCTTTGAGCAAAGCGCCGTTTTGTATAAAGCCTTTATATATTTTGTCCAAAAGTGTTCTGTCTTCCGTTGTTAGTTTTAAATCGTCTCTTTGGTCATATACTATTTTTACTTTTGCAAAAAGTTGAGCATTCATACTGACATCGTTTGCATATTGAGTGAGAACAGGGCTCAAATCTTGGCAAATTTGTTGCATATCTTCGTCAGTACAAGCCTCATTAAGATTAAATAACACGCCAGACACTTTGTCCAAAAGTTTTCCACTTTGCTCGTATGCCACTATTGTGTTTTCAAAAGTAGGCGGTTGAGTATTGTTAACGATTGCGTCAATATCTTGTTTTGCTTTCTCTATTGCATAGAGCATGGCAGGTTTGTAATGCTCTGTCTTTATAAGATTAAAAGGCGGTGTTTGATAAGGAGTCAACCACTGCATAACCAATGGGTTGGTGTTTTTTATGTTTTCCATCTCTTCTTTTGTCATTTGTGCTGATAACACAAAAGTTATCAGTAAGGTTATAACCAAAAATATATTTTTTTTCATAATTATTCCTTTGCTGTGTTTTGCACTATACTTCTGTTATAAATAAATATAATTCTTTTATTTCTTCGCTTATAAGTTTTCCTGAGCGTATGCTTACCATCCATTCGGGAGGAGTTTCGGGTAAAAGACTCAACATTTCTTTGTAAGAATTAAAGATTTGGTTGGTTGTTGCTATAACTATAAGGACAGGCGGAAAATGTATCAAATTACTACCAAGTCCTTGCACAGAACTTAGAACAATACTTCCTGAACGAGCCACTATCCCTTGACAAAATGTTATACCAACTTTTGTGTTTTTGAGATTTGTTTGAGTTTTGATATTATTGCTTTCCAAAAAAGCCCACAAAGTTTGGGAAAAAGACTCTATGTTACTCCAACCTCTGAATTCTATAAGATTCTTTAAGTTGTTGATAAGTTCATCTTCGTTTTGACAATAGTAAAACTTTCCGCCCTCGGCGGATATCTTTTCGGCAAACAAAACCACGGGGTCGTCAGACTCCACATAAATACTGCTTTGAATTTCTGAAACCGCAACCTGAGTCTGAAATTCCAATGTGGAAGCACGCAACAATTTTAGTATTTTTTGTTTGTCCGAAGGGTCTTTCATCTTACTTTGTTTTTTTTACTGCTGATTATCTTCCTTTGTCTCTGCTTCTATGGTATATGTTTGAGTGTCTTGACTCTCCGGCTTAACTCCTTCTATATTATCCTCCCATTGTCTTGGTCCAAAAATAGCCTGTACATCCTCTCTGAAAATAACCTCCTTATCCCTCAACAAATTTGCCAATACTTTCAATTTATCTTTATTTTCTTTCAGTATTTCGCAGGCTCTGTCGTAGGCTTCTCTCAAAAGCATATCTACTCTATCGTCTATAAGTTCCGCCGTTTTTTCCGAAAATTGTCTTTGCATTGAGTACTCACTTTGACCTGTGGAGTCAAAATAACTTCTATTGCCTACTTTTTCATCCAAACCATAATACTTTACCATAGCGGTAGCCATTTGAGTAGCACGTTCCAAATCGTTTAATGCTCCGGTGGAAATATCCCCAAAAGTCAGTTGTTCAGAAGCCCTTCCTCCGAGCAAAGAAATTATTTGTTCCATCATTTGCTCTTTGGTGGTAATTTGTCTTTCCTCCGGTATGTACCACGCCGCTCCCAAGGCGCGTCCTCTTGGTACAATGGTTACTTTTAACAAAGGATTGGCATACTCCAACATCCAACTGACAGCAGCGTGTCCCGCTTCATGGAAAGCAATCCTTTCTTTTTCCTTAGGAGATATTATTTTGCTTTTTTTCTCCAATCCGCCTATTATTCTATCTACAGCATCAAGAAAATCTTGTTTTCCTATAACTTGTTTGCTTCTGCGAGCAGCAATAAGAGCCGCTTCGTTGCAAATATTTGCTATATCTGCGCCTGAAAAACCCGGAGTCTGTTTGGCAAGAAAGCCTACGCTGACTTCATCTTTGTCATATTTAAGGTTTTTCATGTGTACTTTAAATATAGCTTCACGCTCTTTTACCTCGGGCAACTCCACATATATTTGCCTGTCAAAACGTCCTGCTCTCAACAAGGCTTTATCCAAGATATCAGCCCTATTGGTTGCCGCCAAAACTATTACTCCCGCATTGGTTCCAAAGCCGTCCATCTCTGTCAGCAATTGATTAAGAGTGTTTTCTCTTTCATCATTAGCCGCTCCAAAAGCATTTTTACCTCTTGCTCTGCCTATGGCATCTATTTCGTCTATAAATATGATACAAGGTGCTTTTGATTTGGCTGTATTAAACAAGTCTCTGACTCTTGAGGCTCCGACACCAACAAACATTTCTGTAAAGTCGCTACCACTCATAGAAAAGAAAGGTACTTTTGCTTCACCTGCAACTGCTTTGGCAAGCAAAGTTTTACCTGTTCCCGGAGGACCAACAAGCAAAGCACCTTTTGGTATTTTGCCACCAAGTTTGGTATATTTTTCCGGATTTTTCAAAAAGTCCACTATTTCCATCACCTCCACTTTTGCCTCTTCCAAACCGGCAACGTCCGAAAAAGTTACATGAGTGTTTTGGTCTTTATCATAGAGTTTTGCCTTTGATTTGCCAACTGAAAACAACCCCGAGAAACCACCACCGCCTCCGTTTCCTCCTTGACGACCTATAATCCTAAAGAATACTATCCATATTATGATTATAAACAATGTGGACATAATCCACCCAGAGTTTTGCAACCAAAAACCTCCTTTGTTTTCAGAGACGGGGTTGATATGATTCTTTGCGATTATATCTGCTTTTTGACTTTCAGTTAGCCCCTTGCCCAAAGTATCCTCTATTGTCCATTGGTTTGAAATCAAATCCAATTGTTGCCTGAAATCATCAAAAGTTACAAACTTATATATATAACTCGCATTGAGTTTATCCAAGTCACTGTTATTGTTGGAAAACACTCCGCCATCGTTTTTATAAATATCATTATATAAGGTATCACCTCTGCTGATGGCTTCAGGTTTTATGAATATTTCTGCATACTCTTTGTTAACAACCTTTATGTTGGAAAAATCTCTTTGCAACAAAACTTTTTGTGCTTTTTCCCAAGAAACTTCTTTGCTTACACTGCTTTTTGAAATACCATCGCCCGAAGTCCAAACATAAACTATTATAGCCAAAAGTATTATATAAATCCAATAAATACTGAACTTTGGCTTTTTGCCATTAATTTTTGGGGTATTATTTTTTTGTTGACCTTTTTTTTGTTCCTGTGCCATGAGTTAAAAAACTATTCTTGATTTTCAAAATGAGTTTGTTTTACATCGTTCCACATACTTTCAATGTTGTAGAATTCGCGTGTCTCTTGTAAAAATATGTGTATTATGGTATCAAAATAATCCAATAATATCCATTGACAATTTTGCAAACCCTCTCTTTTGTGTGGGCGAATGTGTAGGGCTTTGAATATATCCTCTTCTATCTTTTCAGCCAAAGCATCTGCGTGAGAAGGAGAGTTTGCCGTACAAATTATGTAATAATCAAACAACGACCCTTTAAGTCCGTCAAAATCTATCAATACAATATCTTTGCCCAATTTCTCTTGTATGGAATTGATTGCTATATCTGTCAATGTTAAGTTTTTATTTTTCTTTTGTGTCATAAAAAATCCTATAAAATCAATTTGCAAATATATGAAAAATTATTCAAAGAAGAATTTTTAATTTTAATTTGAAGCAAAAAAATGAAAATACCACTGTGTTTACAAAATTTTAATACCAAAAAATCGTTATCTAAAACAAAAATAATTTGTACAAAAAACAATGACTATACAAGAAATAGAGGCAGAGATAGTAGAAGAGTTTTCTATTTTTGAGGACTGGATGGAAAAGTATAATTATCTTATAGAACTTGGAAGAGAATGTCCCATCATAGAAGAAAAAGACAAAAACGACAACAATCTTATAAAAGGATGTCAGTCCAAGGTTTGGGTATCCGCACAACTCAAAGACGGGCTTATGGATATAAAAGCGGATAGCGATGCGGTTATAACCAAGGGTATAATTACGCTTTTGCTGAGAGTTTTCAATCATCAAAAGCCGGAAGATGTGGAAAATGCTGATATTGGTTTTTTAGATAAAATAGGACTTACCGCTCATCTTTCTCCTACTCGTTCCAATGGTTTAAATGCTATGATAAAGCAAATAAGGTTGTATGCCATGGCTTTCAGTATAAAATCACAACAACAAAAATAACTCTCTATGGACGAAAAAGAAATATTGAATGACAGAATAATTCAAACACTAAAAACCATTTATGACCCCGAAATTCCTGTAAATGTTTGGGATTTGGGGCTTATATACAAAATAAGTATAGACGATGATTATTTTGTGTTGATTGAGATGACCATGACCTCACCAAATTGTCCCGAGGCAGAGAACTTACTTTTGCAGGTCGAGCAACAAGTAAAAAATGTGGAGGGCGTGAAAAATGTGCAAGTTAAACTTGTTTTTGAGCCTGAGTGGGATATAAGAAAATTGAGCGATGAAGCCAAATTGGAACTTGGTCTCTTATAGACGAAAAAGAAATAGCATAGAAAAAATATCAACTTTCAATCCCGATAAAATCATTTGGCAGAGATTGAAAAAGAATCCTTTGGCTATAATATCCACTTCTTTTATAGTGGTGTTGATAGTGGTTGCTTTGTTGGGGTATCTCATTATTCCAGATAAGACACCATACGCCAATGAACAACATTTGGAAATAGCCATCAAAAAGCCCGGTTTTAAGGTTAAGATGCTCAAAATCCACGATGGTAAGGAAATAAAGCAAAATGTTTTTTATACCATGCTGTTTGGTAAAAAATCATCCTCTACCAATATTCCTATATACAAATATGAAAACACAGAGCAAGGGCTGAGATATGAAACCTTTACAGGAGATACGCCCAACGAAGGAGAAATAAAAACACTGGACAAAGGAACAAAGTACGAAATTGTCGAAAAATCTTATCCCTTAGGCACGGATAGATACGGCAGATGTCTTTTGTCGCAACTTGTGATAGGTGCGAGGGTATCTCTTTCAGTGGGTTTTATTGCGGTTTTTATAGCCATAGTAATAGGTATAACACTCGGCGCTTTGGCGGGTTATTATGGCGGGAGGGTGGATGCTTTTATAATGTGGTTGATAAATGTTGTTTGGTCTATTCCCACAATACTTTTGGTTATAGCCATAACTTTTGCTTTGGGTAAGGGATTTTGGCAAATTTTTGTAGCCGTTGGACTTACTATGTGGGTAGATATAGCCCGTATGGTCAGAGGACAGGTAATGACACTGAAAGAGAAAGAATTTGTTTTAGCCACTAAGGTTTTGGGCTTTTCAAATTTTAGAATAATCTTTAAACATATACTTCCCAATGTTGTAAGTGCTTTAACTGTTGTGATAACCTCAAATTTTGCCACAGCCATTTTGCAAGAATCAGGGCTTAGTTTTTTGGGTATAGGAGTGCAACCTCCCATGCCTTCGTGGGGGAGTATGATAAAGGAAAATTATGGTTACATTATATTGGATGCTTCCTATATGGCTATAATACCCGGTCTTGCCATTAGTTTAACCGTACTTTCTTTTTTTATGCTTGGCAATGCAATACGTCAGGCTATGGAAATAAAATAATATTGCCCTATTATTTCACAAAATAACGGCTCTATCCCTATGCTAACTTATCACAACTTATTATAACAACCTATGCCAACCCATAAAAAGAGTCAAAAAGTAATGGCTTTGCCCTTATAAAACACCCAATGGGTGTGGCTTTGCCCTACGAAAAACAGGCTGAGAAAGATGCAAAAAATATTTTTTCGGAAAATTTAATTGATATACATTTATAAGTCAAAAATAGGGGTGCTACTATTGATTATCAAAAAGTTAACCTTTTTCTAAGGGTAAAAAATGGCTTAAAATCAGCCTGTGGCTGTGGTTTTCAGCGTTTTCGAGCGGTTTTTTAAGGAAAAAATTTTTTCTTTGCCCGTTTTGTAAAAATGAAACGCCGATTCATTTCGACGAATCGGCGTTTCGATAAAATAAAACGCC
>CAZITO010000007.1:0-54882 GCA_964542225.1 uncultured Bacteroidaceae bacterium
AACCTTTGGCTGTTATGGTTTGATTGCCCGCATCGGTTATCGCTCCGTTAAGGGTAGCAGTGGTTTGTGCTATGTTGGTTGCAACATTTGTCGCCACCGTAGGCTCAACAGGTGTTATTATCACTCCATCATTATCACTTACTACAACATTATCCAAATACAATCCCCAACCATTGTGACCGGAAGCCACAAAGGCTATTTGATAAGTACTGCTTGCACTTGGAAGAATTATAGAATCAAATTGGGTCGGAATAATAATACTATTAAAACTACCCGAATGAGTTGGTCCGTATGATTTCAACACTGTCCATTCTTCACTTGCACCTGTTCTATAATAAACATACAAAGAATCATTATTACTACCGTCAGCGCATACTTCATAATTATAAGAAAGTTGCGGCGTAGTCAATGAAGTAATATCCAAAATAGGAGAAATCAAACGTGAAATAGCTCCGGTTATATGTGACCTAAACGCCACCTTACCTGCAGAGGATGAACTCTTTATAGTCCAAGAAGTAGATCCCGAAACATTTTCATTTGACCAACAAGCAAAATCTTCGTCTGAGAAAGTTTCAAAGTTCTCTGTATATGGAAAATCTGTAATAGCAACACATTCTGTGCGGAAAATAGTAGCAAATGAATTTACTTCCGAGTTATCACTACATATAGCCTTTACAAACAAATCATACTTGGTTGCAGCATTAAGACCAGAAACGGTTGCCGTCCAACTACTGTCTTCTGTATTTAGAGAAGTGAAATCGGATGAAATCTCATAAGCGGTATCCGTAACTTCTTTATAATATATTTCAAAATTATCAGCAGAAGACTTCCATGTAAGTGTAACCTCTTCTGTAGTAGGTATTACTGACATTATCGTAGGACGAGTACATGCAGGAATAACATCCAACATTACATCATCCAAATAAATAGTTCCATAAGTGCTACTACCGTATGACCTTATGACAATATATTCTCCTCCAACGCCTGTGTATGAGTCCAAAGGCAACTCATAATAGGTTTGAGTTGTAGTCAAAGGCATAGAATGGAGAAGTGTAAATGTGTTGGTATCAGTAGGATTTGTCATAACACCTACTTGTACAACATTAGCATTAGAAGTACCATATCGAGCATAGAAAGAAAGTTGCAATGTATTAATTGGCAATTCTGTCGTATCTATTTGTGGTAGTACTGCATATTTATTATTTCCATAGAAATACAAGACCTTAGTACCACTGACAGCATAAGTTGTAGAATTATAAGTATATGGATAAGAGGCAGATGTAGAAGATCCTCCT
Source organism: uncultured Bacteroidaceae bacterium (assembly GCA_964542225.1). Taxonomy (GTDB): domain Bacteria; phylum Bacteroidota; class Bacteroidia; order Bacteroidales; family P3; genus Scybalousia_A. The sequence continues at coordinate 1,296 of CAZITO010000007.1, forward strand.
ATCCTTGCCCAACAAAGAGGTAATGGATATGAGTCTTGAGTATTTCCACATTCTTCAAAGTCCCAAGTTTGAGGAACTGTACTTATTGCTTCTCCTGAAGTCGCAAATGATAATATATTGGATTCCAATTCTGTATTATCACCGCAAAGAGCCTTTACATACAAATCATAATTTGTAGCAGAATTAAGACCTGATATGGATGTTGTCCAAGTATTGTCTCCCGTACCTGCAGTAAAGTTTGTTACAACTGTATAAGTTTCATCCCCACACTTTTTATAATATATTTCAAAGTTACTTCCTGTTGATTTCCAAGAAATATTTGCTTGGTCTAAAGTTGTAGTTGCAATTATATCTACAGGACGAGTACATGCAGGAATAACATCCAAAGTCATATCATCCAAATAAGCATAGGCAGTAGTACTACCGTATGACCTTATGGCAATATATTCTCCCAAGCCGGTATATGAAGCAAATGGAACATCAAAATATGTTACAGTATTGTCTATTTCTATGGTTGAAACAAGTGTAAATGTATTGGTATCCGTAGGACTTGTCATAACACCCACTTGAATTGTGTTTTCGGTAGAACCGCTTTTTGCATAGAAAGAAAGTTGCAAAGTATTCATTGGCAAAGAGGTTGTATCCACTTGTGGAAGTACGGCATATTTATTATTTCCATAGAAATACAAGACCTTAGTACCACTGACAGCATGTGTTGTAGAATTATAAGAATATGGATAAGTGGTAGGAGATATTCCTGTTCTTGTCCAGCAAAGAGGTAATGGATTGGAGCCTTGTGTATTTCCACTCTCTTCAAAGTCCCAAGTCTTAGGAACTGTACTTATTGCAGCACAAGAAGTAGCAAAATTCAAAATATTAGATGAGTCTGCTGTATTATCATCACAAATAACTTTTACAAATACATCATAATTGGTAGAAGTTTCAAGGTTATTAAGTGTTATCTGCCAATTATTGGCCTCTGTGGAAGCAACAAAATCTGTGGTCATGGTATATACAGAATCATAACTTTTTTTGTAATAGATTTCAAAATCACTTCCTGTGGACATCCATGTTACAGTTGTTTCACCATCGGCACTGTTTGTTACTGTTAATTCTGACGGACGAGAGCAAGCAGGAATAACATCCAAAGTCATAAGGTCTACATAAGCAGTGCTACTGGAACTACCTGCAATATATTGTTTTATCGCTATATAAGAACCTGAGCCTGTAAATGATGACAATGACATATCATAACGCATCCATTCCATATCCAAACTAACAGAAGAAACAGGAATAAACGTACTGGTATCTATAGGGTCGGTCATAACTCCCATTTGAATATTAACATCATATGAATCGGAAATTTTCCTTGCATAGAAAGAAAGTTGCAATGTATTTAATGCATATGCATTGGTATCCACTTGTGGAAGCACGGCATATCTTCCGTTATTACCATAGAAATATAGTACACGACTACCTGAATAAGCAGAAGAATAAGAATAAGAATAAGGATTGGTTGTGGAACTACCTGTTCTTGTCCAGCAAACAGGCATAGGATATGTATCGGGATCATTATCAGCGGCTTCAAAATCCCATGTCTTAGGCAAAGAATCTATGGCAAGACAACGAGTCGCAAATGTAATAGTATCAGAACTTATATTTCCATCAGTACAAACTGCCTCAACATATAGATTATAATTTGTAGCAGGGGTAAGACCGGAAATTGTAGTTGTCCAATTGCCGCTTTGTTCTAATGCTGTAAAATCAGTTACAGATTGATAATCGGTAGCAGTGCTTTCTTTGTAATATACTACAAAATCATCGCCTGTTGAACTATATGTAACAACCACACTATTAGAAGATAGTGTTACATCCAAATTCATCGGCTTAGAACATAAAGGCAAAACATCCAATGTCATATCATCTATGTATGCTGACGCCGAACTACCGCTGTGATTTCTTATGGCAATATACTCTCCATTACCTGTGTATGGAGCAAAACTTACCTCGTAAAGTTGATGAGTAGTAGTGATATCAAACGTGTCTATGACTACAAATGTAGTTGTATCTGTAGGGTCGGTCATAACTCCCACCTGAATATTGTTGTCATAGGAATTACGTCGAGCATAGAATGAAAGTTGTAAATTATTAATAGATAACTCTGTGGTATCTATAGGTTGAAGTATGGCATATTTACTATCTCCATAAAAATACAAGGAATAAGTACCTCCATGAGCATATGTAGAAGAAGAATAAACATAAGGATAAGTAGTATGTATTCTTTTCCAACAGCCCGGCAAGGTATAAGAAGTAGTTCCGGCAGTGTTGCCCGATTCAAAATCCCATGTCATTGGCACAGTAGTTATTCCAGAACATTCTGTTGTAAATGATTTTGTTTCCGATGTATAAGTTTCATTATCAGAAGAACAAACAAAACTTAATTTCCACTCGTATGTTGTATTAGGTAATAAATTATCAAGTACATATACACTATCATCATTTAAGGAAACATTTTCTACTGTTGTCCAATCCTGTGCAGTAGCCTCTTTATATAAAAGGGTCAAAGTTTCTTCCTCTGATGTCCATGTCAAATCCACACTGTTGGCTGCAAGGCTTACCACATCCAAATGATTTGGCTCCATACAAGAAGGAACTTCCTCTACTGTTACATCATCCAAATACCAATACCATGAAGTACTATTGGTTACATGACGAAAAGCAATATAACCCATAGAAGCACTACCCAAATCAACTTGGTCAAAATTAACTCTATATTTATGGTAGGCACTATCCTCAAGGTCATAAACACTGATAGAATCCAACATAACAAAAGTGCTTGCATCGGTAGGATTGGTTACATAACCCACATCCAAACGACCTGAAGAATAACTATTATTAGCAGGGTTTGATTCCGGTCTTGTCCAAAATGAAACAGAAAGTTGGTTTATATCGGTAGTAAACTCCGGCATAACAGCAATAGCGGCTGTACTTTCGCTTAGGGTAGAACGAAATTCCAAACCGTTAGCCGAATTATGTCCTCTATACGAACTACTACTTACTTGAGGGAAACCCGCACTGGTTTCATTTATAAATTGCCAACAACTCGGACGAGAACCAGAAGCAACACTATCAAAAGTAGTTATGTAAGGGATATCCAAAGCAACACATGTGGTGGCAAAACTAATAACTTGTGAAGGTATTTCTGTACCATCACTACAAATTGCATTTACATATATATCATAATTTGTATTAGGAGTAATATCATCGGAAATAGTTGCACTCCAAGTTGTATCCTCTGAATTTTCTGTAAAATCAGTAATCATTTGATAAGAGGCATCAGAACTTGATTTGTAATAGATTTCAAAATCTGTCGCACTACTCTTCCATGTGGTAGTAAATTCATACGCAGAAGGTGTTACAGTCATTTCATCTGGACGTGAACACTCTGGAGCGAGCATTAACGTTACATCATCTATGTATACATATCCGGATGTACTGCTGCCATATGACCTTATGGCAATATATTCTCCCGTACCGGTATAAGATTCCAAAGATGCATCAATATATTGTGAGGTCGTAGTCAATTCCAAAGTAGATACAGGTGTAAAAGTAGTTGTATCCTCAGGGTCAGTCATAACTCCCACTTGAATATCGTTGCTGGTGGCAGAAGATTTTTTTGCATGAAAAGAAAGTTGCAAAGTGTTTATTGGCAAGTTATCCGTATCTATTTGAGGAAGTACTCCATATTTATCCTTTCCATAATAATACAAGACTCTAGTACCACTAACAGCGTTGGCGGTAGAACTATAGGAATAAGGATAATTTCCGGTACCCACTCTCTGCCAACAAGCAGGCAAAGGATAAGAACTTGTTCCTGCCGTGTTATTGGCTTGTTCAAAGTCCCATGTTCGAGGAACAGAATCTATCAAATCACAAGGAGTTATAAAGGAAAAGACTTTCGTTATAGACTGAGATGTTCCACAGTCAGAATAAATTATAAAATCGTATGCTGTTGCCGATTGCAAATCACTAAAAGAAACAGTTGTATCAGAAGTACTTTCATAACCATTTTCGTCCACAGTCTCTGTGGCTCGTTTCAATTGGTAATAAAAAGTCTGAGCATCATCTCCATTTGACCAAGTAATTGTAGCAGAAGAGGAAGTTGTATCTGTAAGCATTATATTACGAGGAGAAAAACAAAAGTCTGAAAGACTTTCCGCCAAAGTAAGTTGTACATTTGGGTAATAATTCGCTTTTGAAGGAGCACCGGAAGATGCACTTTGAAAAGTTATGCTGATTGGATTAGCGTCAATACTCCTATACAAACCTCTGTTTGTACCTGCGGAGGACTCCCAATAACGACCACTGGTAGTATAAGAGCCTGTGTAATCCTCTATTCCTATAACCAAATTACTTGTATTGTCATAGTAAAACGGCTCATCAAGTGTTATCTGCGACCATTGTCCGCCATAAGTTACAGTCCAAGTACCTTCAAACACCATATCCGACTCACTCAAAGGCAGATAGTCAGAGGTTGTAGCAAACTCGCTTAATGAGGTTGTAGCCATGTAGACTCTGATACTTCGTGTTGATGGAGTGGTGTCCGTAGTGTAATTGTTTTTAAAACTTATTGCTGTAATCCAGCCAGAACTATTAATCTCACTTTGAAGATAAATAGTTTGAGAGGCACTGTTTTTATAGTACAAATGCGTAGGCGTGTACAAGTTTGAACCGTAGCCTCCACTTCCTATGGTCACTTGTGTATCTTGCGACCACCCGCTAATGCTCATAATTATAAACATTAGCAAAAATAATACTCTGTTCATTTTTTTGAATTTATGAATTAAACAATTTTAACGGTGCAAATATAAATATTTTCTCAAAACTAATAATATTTTTTTAGTTTTTTTATGTAGTATGAGTTAAAAATAGGAAATATTCTTGTATTATCTATTTTATATCTTTATCCACTTGCCACTGCGTAAGCGTATAAGAAAAATAACACCTCTGAAACATAATTCTATACACATAGCCAACCACACTCCGTCAAGCCCCATACTTGTAACCAAAAGAGCAGCCAAAGTCAAACGCACCGCCCATATACTGCCCAAATTCATTATGGCAGGCACGAGAGTATCACCTGCACCGACAAAGATACCATAACAAACAATGCTTGCCGCAAACATAGGTTCCGCAAAGGCTTCTATTCTAAGAGCAGAAACTCCCATATCTCTTATTTCTTGCACAGGAGTCAGTATATCCATCATCAAAGGAGCAAAAACATACATAACCACTCCCATAACCGTCATTGCAAAAATACCCAAAACAACGGTTATATTGGCAAAACGCTTTACCAATTCCTTTCGTTTGGCACCTATACTTTGACCTACTATGGTAGTGGCGGCATCGGATATACCATAACCCGGCATATAACAAAGACTCTCTGCCGTTACTCCGAAACTATTGGCCGCTATGGCAAATTTACCCAACGGAGCAACTATAACGGTAGTCAATATTTGTGCTCCACACAATACTATATGCTCCACACCCATGGGAAGACCTATTTTAAGAGCCTTAATAACAACTTCTTTTTGCGGTAAAAAAGAGCCCCTTTCGTGTAAAATTCTTAATTCCTTACTCTTAACACACAAAAAATACATCATACACGATGCCGTTACAATTTCAGCAACCAAAGTTCCCAAAGCAGCTCCCATGACTCCCAAACCACAAACAAAAATAAACACATAATTAAATAACACATCCAAAACACACATCAAAACATTGAGAATACTCGGCACATGAATATTGCCACTGCATCTTAACATACTGCTTGCAAGAAAATTCATTTGGTAAATAGGTAGGGACAGGGCAAAAATAAAAAAATAGGTGGTGGCATCTTTTTTTATATCCTCGCTTCCTCCCAACCAAGAAGGCAAAAAAGGAGAAATACTCACTGCCAAAAGCGTTATAAATACGGCAAACATCAAAGTAGAAGTTATTGCTTGTCTGAGTACATTTTTTGCCTGTGAGTTTTTCTTTGCACCTACCAAATGAGCAACTTGCACAGAAAATCCCATGGCAGCCATAGAAGTGGTTCCCCAAAACAACCAAGTGGAAGTGGAAACCAAACCTATGGAAGCCGAAGCAGATGCTCCCAAAGAACCAACCATAGAAGCGTCTATATATTGCATCATTATGCTTGATAATTGTGCCAATATACCGGGAATACTCAACAATGCCACCAAATGCAACTGCTGTTTAAGTGTCATTGCTTGTCCATTACGTACCATGGAAAACAAAACATCGCTCTTTTTCTTTCTCAACATATAGACCTTTTCGCCTTGCTTATTCTTTCTTATATACGTACAAAAAATAGTTTGCAAAGTTACGACTTTTTGCAAGAAATAGGACTAAAGGTTTTGATAATTTAGAAGTTAGCCAAAACTTATAATAAATCCCACACATACCTAAAGAATGCCACAAAATATCTTGTGTTTCATAACTTATGCAAACTCATAATAACTGCCTACCTGTTGGATTTTTTGTAATTTCGCAAAACAAATAAAAACTAATATGAGGATACATTTTATTGCAATAGGAGGCAGTGCTATGCACAATTTGGCAATAGCACTGAAATTAAAAGGATACGAAGTAAGTGGCAGTGATGATGAAATATTTTCTCCTGCCAAGGAGAGATTGGAAAAATATGGTATCCTGCCAAAAGAGATAGGTTGGAAAACAGAAAGAATAACCAAAGATTTGGATGCAATAATTTTGGGTATGCATGCCAAAGAAGACAACCCCGAACTTTTAAAAGCCAAAGAATTAGGAATAAAAATATATTCTTACCCTGAGTTCCTTTATGAAATGTCCAAAGACAAAACGCGTATAGTCGTAGGTGGTTCGCACGGCAAAACAACAACAACAGCAATGATACTTCACGCCATGCAAACCAACAAAATAGAAACAGATTATATGGTAGGTGCTTTGTTGGAGGGTTTTGAGGTTATGGTAAAGTTTAGCAAAGAGAGTAAGTATATGGTTTTGGAAGGAGATGAATATCTGACCTCAACACTTGACAGAAGACCAAAATTTCATCTTTATAAGCCCAATATTGCCATTATTACGGGCATTGCTTGGGACCATATAAATGTTTTTCCTACGTTTGAAAACTATTGCAAACAATTTGAAATCTTTGCCGACAAAATAGAAAGCAATGGAACTCTTATATATTGTAACGAAGACGAACACGTTAGCAAAATAGCCGAAAAGTCTCGCAAAGATATTGTCAAACTGCCATACTCAGCCCTACCCTATGAAATAGAAAACGGCAACACTTACATACTACACAAAAAGAGAAAATACCCTATTCAAGTTTTTGGAAAACATAATTTGATGAATATGCACGCCGCCATGCTTGCTTGCGAACAGATGGGTATAACAAACGAAGATTTTTTACTTTCAATGCAAACTTTCAAAGGAGCCTCAAATCGTTTGCAACTTATAAAGAAAAATGACAATGTAAGTATTTTTAAAGACTTTGCGCACTCTCCTTCCAAACTCAAAGCCACAATAGAGGCAGTTAAAGATTGGTTTCCCAATAGAAAAGTTTTGGCTTGTATGGAATTGCATACTTTTTCCTCTCTTACGAAAGAATTTTTACAACAATACAAGGGTACTATGGACAAGGCAGACGAGGCTATGGTTTATTATAACCAACATGCCATAGAATTAAAACGTTTGCCCGATTTAAACAAAGAAGAAATATATTCTGCCTTTCAAAAACAAGATTTAAAAGTTTATACAGACAAGAATCAAATGGTTAGTGATATAAAACAAAGAGAAATCAAAAATCTTTGTATTCTTATGATGTCCTCGGGTAATTTTGACGGCTTGGATTTTCAAAAATTTGCCGATGATTTGATATAAGTAAAAAAGAAGTATCTATTTTATAGCAAATTATAAGCACAAAAACAGGCTACTTAATAATTACGGACAAAGAAAAATAAAACAGATAAATTTTCGTTTAAATAGTCTGTAAATACTACTGTTATATGATTAGTAAGAGTAAGAAATCAAGCAAAATTGCTTTTGTTATATTTATGGGACTGACCTTTTGCTTTGCGTCTTTTGAAGTCAAGGCTCAGTTTTTCAAAGGTTTTGTATCTCTCGGCTTTAATGTATCTCAAATAGACGGCGATGAGGTATATGGTTTTAAAAAAGTTGCACCATTGGTTGGTATAGGAGCAATGTTGCCTTTTAATTCAAACAAGCCAAACGAAGGTTTTCAAGTTTCTATGGAAATCAATTATTCTCAGCGAGGAGCAAAGGAATCAACAGCGGGCGACCCTTTCATTTACAAAGCCTCTTTGGACTATGTGGATATTCCTGTTATGGTACATTTTATAGACAAACGAGGGGGCATTACTTTGGGATTGGGCTTGCAATATAGCAGATTAATACATTCTTCGGAATCTTGGACTCTGCCAGATACACTTATAAGAGGAATGGACAGACCTACGCTTATCAAAGCCGATTTTTTGAAAAACGATTTGGCGATAGTGGCTGATTTTCGTTTTACCATTTGGCAAAAATTCAAACTCGATGTAAGGTATCAATACTCTTTATTACCTATAAGAAAAGATTTTGAGTTTAATAATTCCTATACTCCCGAGGATAGAACAAATTATCGCACATGGCTGAGAAGTTTTAAAAACAATTGGCTAAGTTTTAAAATAATCTATATGATAAACGAAGAGCAAGAACAAAAAAAAGCCACCCGACCAAACAGAGGTAGAAGTTATTAGAAAAATTTTGCCCATGAAAAAAGAAAGAATCGCTATATTTCCCGGTAGTTTTGACCCCATAACCATAGGGCATAAGGATATAGTATTACGCGCCTTGCCTTTGTTTGACAAGATTATAGTGGCTATAGGGGAAAATTCAGATAAAAAAACTCTTTTCCCTTTGGAAAAAAGATTGCTTTGGATAAATCAAACCTTTGAAAAGTATGACAACATAGTGTCGGATACTTTTACCTGTCTGACTGTGGATTATTGCAATCAAGTCGGAGCAAAGTACATACTTAGAGGATTGAGAAACGAAATGGACTTTGCCTACGAAAAAAATATATTTGAAATCAATAAGGCAATAAACAAAGATATAGAAACCATTTTTATGCTTTCAAATACAAGACAAGACTTTGTTTCTTCTTCTTTTGTTAGAGAAATGTTACGCTATAATAAGGATATACGTCCTTACTTACCCGATGATATAAATTTGGACTGAAATAAAAATAATGATGAAAAAGACTGTAATAGAATTTGCTGTTTTATGTGGGGTTTTGGTGTTGGCAACTTCTTTGCTCAAAGCACAAGAGCCAATTACAAAATATTTTTCTGCTTGTGAAAGTTTTTCCGCTCCCGTGATATTGGACTCTTTGGACAATAAGGGGGAAAAGTTTTCTATGGAAGATTATTTCAAAGCACCTAAAATAAAAAATAATACCTCCGATATATACGAAACAACTATTGCCTCGGACGGATGGGACACTTTACACCTATGTAGCAAAGAGGAATACAATATTGTAAAACGTTTTTTTTACATCAACCTGAGCAAACAAACAAAAGTAAAATTTGAAGTCTATTCCAACGCCCAACTCAAAGTTTCCATAGACGGAGAACAAGTTGCCGAAAAAAAGACACAAGAAAAAGAAGTTTCCGAGGACAACAAACTCTTGGTGGAAAAAGAACTTGAGCCGGGTTCTCATATAGTGGGAATAGGAGCAATGTGTCTTTATTCAAAAATAGAACAAAGCAATAACAATTATTATTACAGAATAAAAACTTTGATTTATAATGATAATAATTCAACAACTAATCAAAGCGGGCTTACTTTGAAAACCATGTTGTGTGGAGAAAATCCATATAATACCACCATATCGGACAAAGGTGATTATTATATGGTAAAATATTATAACACAGATAAAAAAGGGCGATCCACTTATAGAACGGAAATTCGCAACACACTTAAAGACTCTGTAATTTTTGAGGACAATAAAAACACTTTTTACAAATGGCAACCCAACTCAAACGCTATTTACTACAAGGAGAAAAACAAACTGTTTATATTGGATTTGGAAAATAATAGAAGAGAATTTCTTTGCGAAGAAACCGACTTGGAGGGAGATATCTATCTTTTAAAGGATAATTCTTACATACTTTCCAAAACAATAGAAAAGGACAACACCTCAGAGGATTTGCACCGAATGTATTTGCCCGATGACAGAATACCGGGCTGGAGAAATAGAACCGCATTATATTGTTATGGAGGAAAAAAGTTTAACGGCAAATTGTTTCATACTTTTCGCTCCACTTATCTTAATGATATAAATGAAGACAATACAAAAATACTGTTTTCCATCACCAAAGACGATATAACAAAGCGACCTTTTACTTTTAACTCCATATACCAATATAGTTTGATTGACAACAAAATGGATACATTGATAGAGAATGATGGCTTTGTGTCTTCGGCGCAATATCTGATGGACGGAAAAAACATTGTACTAAAAGCAAGCAATGAGGCTTTTAATTCCATCGGCTCTACTTTGAAAAAAAATCAAATACCCAACGCTTTCAATTACTCCGTCTATTTGATGAATTTGGAAACAAAAGAAATAACTCCAATCGGCAAAAATTTTTCTCCCAATGTTGTAAATGTATTGGTAAGAAAAAACAACTTATACCTTACTTGCGAAAACAAAGATTCCATTTCCGTATTTCGTTACAACTTGAAAGATGGCAGTTTTACTTTGTTAAATCTTGATGTTGACGTTGTTCATAGTTTTGATATATCACAAGACGAGTCCCAAATAGTTTATTATGGGGAAAATTATAACAAACCCAAACGAGTTTTCCACGCTCTAATGGATACATCAAGTTACAACATTATAGACATAAGGGAGGTATTTTTCCCAAAAAAACAAGAATTTAATCAACTGTCCATAGGCAAAATGGAAAAATTCTCTTTCCGTATGCACAATTTTGATATAGACGGGCGATTGTATTACCCTGCTGATTTTGACTCTACAAAAAAATACCCTATGATAGTTTATTATTATGGCGGTTGCTCTCCTACGGACAGAAGTTTTGAAATGAGATATTCGGCATGGCTTTATACTCAACAAGGTTATGTTGTATATGTTATTAATCCAAGTGGAACAACGGGCTGGGGACAAGAATTTGCCGCAAGACACGTCAATGCATGGGGAGATTATACTGCCGAAGAAATAATAGAGGGTGTCAAAAAAGTATGCAAAACTCATAATTTTATAGATATCAAACGCATAGGTTGTATGGGGGCAAGTTATGGCGGTTTTATGACACAATATTTGCAAACAAAGACAGATATTTTTGCTTGTGCCATATCTCATGCCGGTATTTCAAACATTACTTCCTATTGGGGAGAAGGTTATTGGGGTTATTCTTATTCAGGAGCAGCAACAGCGGACAACTATCCTTGGAACAACCCGGAACTATATACCAAACATTCCCCACTCTTCAACGCCGATAAAATACACACACCATTACTTCTACTGCACGGCACCTCGGATACCAATGTACCAATAGGAGAAAGCATACAAATGTATAATGCTCTAAAAATATTGGGCAGGGAAGTAGAGTTTATCACCGTCAAAGGAGAAAATCACGGAATAGTGGATTTTGAAAAAAGATTGAAATGGAATAACACAATATACGCCTGGTTTGCCAAATGGTTAAAGGGTGATGATACTTGGTGGAACTCCCTTTATCCAAAAGAAAATTACTAAGCCTTCAAAATATTTGCTTGAAAAACAAGTTTATAAATCGGATAAAAAATAAGAAAAAGAGTTGAAACGATATATTTGCTTAATATTTTTGTTGTTTATAGGTTTTTCATTATCTGCCCAACAGGTAAAAGGAGTGGTAAAAAATCAAAACAATCAACCTATAGAGAATGTCAGCATTGGTTCTATAAATTTGTCCAAGCCCATAGGCACCTCAACCAATCAAAAGGGCGAGTATTCTCTTTCTTTGCAAATAGGAAAAGAATATCAATTAAAATATTCGTGCATAGGATACAAAGATTTTGACACTACCATAACCCTCAAAAAAGCACAGGTATTGACCTTAAATATTGTCTTAACAGAGGCTTCCACCACCTTGCAAGCCGTAGAAGTAAAAGGCGACTATGCAAGAGAGGAGGGAGTTACAAGAATTTCTTCCGAATGGGCAAAAAACACCGCCGGACCAACGGGAGGCGTGGAAAATGTAATAAAAACCATAGAGGGAGTATCGTCAAACAATGAACTTTCCTCTCAATATTCGGTAAGAGGGGGCAACTTTGATGAGAATTTGGTTTATGTTAATGATATAGAAATATTTCGTCCCATACTCGTAAGAAATGGACAGCAGGAGGGTTTATCTTTCATTAACCCCGATATGATTAGCGATATACAATTTTCTTCGGGCGGTTTTGCTTCAGAATATGGAGATAAAATGTCTTCTGTTTTGGATATCAAGTATAGAAAACCGACAGAGTTTTCCGGTAATTTGTCCATAGGGCTTTTGGGCGGAGGACTTTATTTGGCAGATAAAGTCAAAGACAAGTTTACTTATCAATTTTCTTATAGAAACAAAACAACAAAATACCTTCTTAATTCTTTGGAAACCGAAGGAGATTATAATACAATCTTCCATGATTTTCAAACCTTTTTGACTTGGGATATAAACAATAAATTTGAATTGTCTTTTATTGGTAATATTTCCAATAACACATACGAATTTGTACCAAAGAACAGAGAAACCGACTTTGGAGATATAAACAACCCTTTAAAGTTTAAGGTATATTTTGACGGAATGGAAAAGGATAGGTTTTCCTCTAAGTTTGGAGCCTTAAAACTCAACTATAAGGTAAAGCAGGATTTGCATCTGAAATTCATAGCCTCAGCCTACTCCACCCACGAAAAAGAAACCTACGACATACAAGGACAATATTGGTTGAGTGAGACGGGAGGATTGTCAAGCGAAGAAGAATTTGACCTTGGCATAGGCACATACATAGAGCATGCGAGAAACAACCTCAGAGCAACGCTTTTCAATTTTGAACACAAAGGCGAAAAATACTACACAAACGGAGTGCTATCTTGGGGCATTAAATATCAAAGAGAGATAACCTCAGACAAACTTAACGAGTGGAAAATGGTGGACTCCGCCGACTATTCCATACCTTCAAATAGAGACGAAATAGGCATTTACGACCCACCTACCGCTCCCAATGTGCAAGATTGGTATAATAGCAAAAACGATATAAATTCAAATCGTCTTACTTTTTTCATTCAACGCCATTTGTTTTGGAAAAAAGAAAAGGGAACATATTTTCTTAACATAGGAGCAAGAGGACATTATTGGGATTTTAATAAAGAGTTTTTCCCATCACCAAGAGTAAGCCTTGCCTACAAGCCAAAAATCAAGCAAGATATTTTGTTTCGTTTTGCTTCCGGTCTTTATGTGCAATATCCTTTTTATAGGGAGTATAGGAATATGGTAGGAGAAATCAACCCCGATATAAAGAGTCAAAAGAGTCTCCACTTTGTACTTTCTTCCGACTGGAATTTTAAAATAAGGACAAGAAATTTCAAACTTACCTCTTCCCTATATTATAAACATCTTTGGGATTTGATACCTTATTATGTAGACAATCTTCGTTTGAGATACACAGCCGAAAACAATGCCACAGGTTATGCCACCGGCTTGGATATAAAACTTTTCGGAGAATTCATAAAAGGAATAGACTCTTGGCTTACACTTTCTCTTATGCAGACAAAACAAGATATAGAAGGAGACAACAAAGGCTATGTTGCACGACCAACCGACCAATTGGTCAATGTGAGCGTTAGTTTTCAGGACTATTTGCCTTCCATGCCGTGGATGAGAGTTTATTTGAATTTTAATTATGGTAGCGGTTACCCTTTCTTTATCCCAAATACAAATACGGAACTTTCTCGCCCAAACTATATGAGAGCCGACCTTGCTTTTACATTTAGAATCAAGGATGAAGAAGACTCTTGGGCAAATAAAAATTTTCTCAAAGTGGTTAAACGTATTTGGTTAAATGTAGAGTGGTTAAATGTTTTTAACAACAAAAATATTATTTCCTATACCTACATCAAAGACAATAATAATATAACCTACCCAGTGCCAAATTATCTTACCCCATCATTACTTAACGCAAAAATAACCATAGAATTCTAACAGGCACAGCCTGTTTTCGTAGGGGCAAAGCCGTTAAATACTGTTTTTTTTAACAACTTTGCCCTTATACTAACCTATCACAACCCATAATAACCTATGTTAACTCATAAGAAAGAGCCAAAAAGTAACGGTTTTGCCCTTATAAAACACCCAACGGGTGTGGCTTTGCCCCCTACGAAAACAGGCTGAGAAAGAACCAAAAAATATTTTTTGGGAAAATTTAATTAATGGGTACTAAAAGTTCAAAAACAAGGGTACTGTGTTTGATTATCAATGAATTAACATTTTTCGAGGGGTCAAAATCGGGCAAAAATGGTCATTTTCAGCGTTTTCGAGCGGTTTTTTAAGGAAAAAATTTTTTCTTCGCCCGTTTTGTAAAAATGAATCGGCGATTCATTTCGACGAATCGGCGTTTCGATAAAATAAAACGCCGATTCGTTTTTACTGATTATCAAGTAGTTACAAGGATGAAAATTGGGATTTTTGTGATAGGGGTATTTCTCTATGCAAAGTTACGAAGATTCTATGACCTGACCAAACGCGTGCAAAAATTTATTTTGTAACTCATTGATTTTCAGTAAACGCATCTGTAGGATTTTCGTAGGGCAAAGCCGTTATTTTTACCTATTTTTTATAGGTTAGCATAGGTTATAATAAAACCTTAAACTCTCACATGAAAAATAAAACTCGTTTAACTCCGTTATTTATAAAAAGATTTTTATGACAGATAAATATTTGAATACACTGCGTTTTATTTGGATGCTTGCTTTGATTATCAGCATTTTGATTGTGATAAGTGTTTGTCTTTACGCTTTTTCTCCTTTGTCTGAAAAAGGAAGCGAGTTTTTTTCTATCCATTATATGTATGCCATACAGATAATAATAGTGGTTGTGGCTTTGTTTTTAAACAAAAGATATAAAAGCAAATTAAAAAACATCTCCAATCAAAATAGTTTGACAAACAAACTCTCTTCTTATTTTAAATTAAACAAAACAATATTCTTTACTCATATTGGTTTGGTATTACTTGGTTCTTTGTCTGTATTGTTTGTCAAATCGGCAGAATCCGTTGTAGTACCCGTGATTTTGTTGTTATTACTGTTTCTAAAACGTCCTTTCGCCATCAAACTAAAAATGGAACTCAATCTTTCCGACCAAGATATGCAATCATAGAAGGAAAAGCAAACAAGAGTTTGTATAATTATTATTTGACAATGGTAATTTTTTGTGGAAATTATACCATATTGTTAAATTTTTGTAATTTCGCAGGCAATATTTATTTGGCAAAAGCCTTTAAATACAAGAAAACAAATCATATAAATAAGGAACAAAATTAACCTTAAAAAGAATAGAAATGTTTAAGATTTTACAGAGAGAGCAACTTACAGAAAATATAGTACTCTTAAAGGTCAAAGCACCAAATGTGGCAAAAAAATGTGAGCCGGGACAATTTGTTATAGTGGTAGAGGACGAAAAAGACGAAAGACTTCCTTTTACCATCTGTGATTTTGACCGTAAGGAAGAAACCATTACATTGGTTATTCAAATAGTTGGAGATGGTTCTAAAAAACTTTGTCAAAAACAAGCAGGAGAATATCTTAGAGATGTCGCAGGACCTTTGGGCAATGCAAGTGAAATGCTTGAACAAATAGATGAATTGAAAGACAAAAATGTAGTCTTTATTGCCGGAGGTTTGGGTACGGCTCCCGTTTATCCTCAAGCCAAATGGGCAAAAGAAAACGGTATTAAACACGATGTTATCATAGGTACAAAATCACATTCCACTCTTATTTATGAGAAGGAAATGGCTGCCGTAAGCGACAATTTGTATGTTTGCACAGACGATGGTTCGTATGGTTTTCATGGTATGGTTACCAATTGTTTGGAAGACCTTGTTGTCAATAAAGGCAAACACTACGATTTGTGTGTAGCAATAGGACCTATGATTATGATGAAGTTTGTTTGTCTTATGACTCAAAAACTTGGCATCAAAACCATAGTTTCCCTTAATTCTCTTATGGTTGATGGTACAGGTATGTGCGGAGCATGTAGAGTAAGCGTGGGCGGAGAAATGAAATTTGCTTGTATAGATGGACCTGAGTTTGACGGACACAAAGTTGATTTTGATGAAGCAATGAAACGTCAAAGAATGTTTCCTCCTCACAAAATAGCCTTTAATACTCAGGAGCATAAATGCAACTTAACCGCCGCAGTGGAACAATCGTTGGCAGAATTTGACAAAAAGAAGAGAGTTCCCGTACGTGAACAAGAGCCTGAGGTAAGAAACAAAAATTTTGAAGAGGTTTGCTATGGCTACAACGACCAAGAGGCTAAAATGGAGGCTTCACGTTGCTTGAGTTGTAAGAATCCACTATGTGTCAAGGCTTGTCCTGTAAACATCAATATACCTGCCTTTATTCATAAGGTAAAAGAAGGCAACAACGAAGAGGCTATAAAAATTATTCACGAAAGTTCCACACTTCCTGCTATTTGCGGAAGGGTTTGTCCTCAAGAAAGCCAATGTGAAGGTTCTTGTATTATGGGCAAGAAAAACGACCCGATAGCAATAGGTAAATTGGAAAGATACGTTGCCGATTGGGCAAGAGATAATAATGTAACAGAAAAAATTGATATAAAGAAAAACGGCATCAAAATAGCAGTTGTCGGCTCAGGCCCTTCTTCTTTGGCTTGTTCAAGTGATTTGGCTAAAATGGGCTATGAGGTTACTATTTTTGAGGCTTTACACAGAAGTGGCGGAGTTTTGTCATACGGTATTCCGGAGTTTCGTTTGCCTAAAACAAAGGTTGTAGAAAAGGAAATAGAAGAGGTTACAAAACTTGGCGTCGAAATAAAATGCGATGTCCTTATAGGAAAGAGCGTAACCATAGACGATTTGTTTGATATGGGATACAAAGCAGTTTATATTGCCTCCGGAGCCGGTACGCCTAAATTTATGAATATAGGAGGAATCAACCTTAACGGAGTTGTTTCTGCCAATGAATTTTTGACAAGGGTTAATCTTATGAAGGCTTATCGTTCCGACTATGAGACTCCTGTATTTGTCGGCAAGAAAACGGTTGTTGTAGGTGGTGGCAATGTTGCCATGGACGGAGCGAGAAGTGCAAAACGTTTGGGTTCGGATGTAACCGTTGTTTATAGACGTACTTTGGACGAAATGCCTGCCCGTAAGGAAGAGGTACACCACGCTGTAGAAGAGGGAATACATTTTCAAACCCTTACCAATCCTGTGGAAGTGCTTGCTGATGAAAACGGCTGGGTAAAAGGTATCAAATGTGTTGAGATGGAACTCGGAGAACCGGACGAAAGCGGAAGAAGAAGACCTGTAGAAAAGAAAGGTTCTGAGTTTGAAATAGAGTGTGATTGCGTTATTATGGCACTTGGAACTGATGCCAACAAACTGATTACCTCAACCACAGATAATTTGGAAACAAATAAAAGAGGAAACATAGTAGCCGATGACAAACAAGCAACTTCACGTCCGGGCGTATTTGCAGGAGGAGATATTGTGAGCGGAGCGGCTACGGTTATTCTTGCTATGGGTGCGGGCAAAGTGGCAGCCAAAAGTATAGACGAATACATTAAATCATTATAAGGAAAATTTTATCCGATATTTTGTGATTTTAAAGGCTTTAATCTTTAAGGTTAGAGCCTTTTTGGTAATTGTATTTTTTACTTTTGTCACAATAAAAGATATTATACAAATAAATTTACTAATTTTGCAAACTTATGTTTGATTAGATTTAACACAGAAAAGAACAAAACTTATTTTTTATGATAACGAAAGAGTTTATAAAAAAAGAAGATGCAGTTGTAAGATTTGCGGGTGATAGTGGCGATGGAATGCAATTATCAGGAACTTTGTTTTCTGATACTTCTGCGCTGGACGGCAACGATATAGCAACATTTCCCGATTATCCGGCAGAAATCAGAGCACCTCACAATACCATTGCAGGTGTTTCAGGCTTTCAAGTGCATATAGGAAAAAACATATATTCCTCCGGAGATAAAGCAGATGTTTTGGTTTGTATGAATCCTGCTTCATTAAAGTCCAATTTGAAGTGGGCAAGAAAAGGCGCTACCATTATAATAGATTTGGACACCTTTACAGAGGATGCCATACAAAAAGCAGGTTATGAACAAAATCCTTTGGAAACTGACGAGTTTTCTTCATACAATTTGCTCAAAGCACCTATTACAACTCTTACCTTAGAGGCTGTAAAAGATATATTCTCTGATAGAAAAAGTGCTTTGAAATGTAGAAATATGTTTGCTTTGGGAATGATATTTTTTATTTTCGGCAAACAAACTACTCACGCTGACGAATATTTGCAAACAAAATTCAGAAACAAACCTGAGGTCGTAAAAGCCAATGAAAAAGTTATTCAAGCAGGTTATAACTATTGTGAAAATATTGACGTGCAGGAGATTCCTTTGCAAAGATTACAAGTCAACACCGCCGAAATGCCAAAGGGCAAGTATCGTAACATAACAGGCAACGTGGCAACAGCATGGGGACTGTTGGCAGCAGCGGAAAAGGCACGCTTAAATCTTTTCCTTGGCTCCTACCCTATTACTCCGGCAACCGATATTATGATAGAGTTGGCAAAAAGAAAATCACTCGGAGCAAGAGTATTTCAAGCAGAGGATGAAATAGCAGGTATATGCTCGGCAATAGGAGCCTCTTTTGCAGGTGCTTTGGGCTGTACTTCTACTTCAGGACCCGGTCTGTCTTTGAAAAGTGAGGCTTTGGGCTTGGCTGTTATGACTGAGTTGCCTTTGGTGGTAATAGATGTTCAACGCGGAGGCCCTTCCACAGGTATGCCGACCAAAACAGAGCAATCCGATTTGAATCAAGCCTTATTTGGAAGAAATGGTGAAGCACCTTGCTTGGTAATAGCACCGAGTACTTCCGCCAATTGTTTTTATTGGGCTTTTCAAGCGGCAAAACTTTCTTTGGAAACTATGACCCCGGTTATATTCCTTTCCGATGCTTATCTTGGTAATGGGTCGCAGTTGTTTAGAATTCCAAAAATGAGTGATTTCCCAGAAATTCACCCTCCTTTTGCAACACCAAACGACCCTGAATATCAACCTTATAGAAGAGATGTTAAGACCCTTGTACGTCAGTGGGCTATTCCGGGAATGAGCGGATTAAGACACAGAATCGGCGGTTTGGAAAAGACCGATGGCAAAGGCGAGGTTTCAACCGACAATCTTAATCACGAAAAAATGGTTCATTTCCGTCAAGAAAAAGTTGATAGATTGGCTGAACGTCTTCCATTGCAAGAAGTGGACGGAGATAAGGATGCCGATGTGCTTGTTGTTGGTTGGGGCGGTACACATGGAGCATTGAAGAGTGCTGTAAATGAACTTTTGCAAGAAGGCAAAAAAATAGCATATACGCACTTTAATTATATTTGTCCATTGCCAAAAAACACAGAGGAAATACTGAGAAAATACAAGAAAATCATTGTCTGTGAATTGAATATGGGACAATTTGTCAATTATTTAAGAATGAAATTTCAAGGCATTTTATTTTATCAATACAATAAGGTACAAGGCTTGCCTTTTGAAGTTTCTGAATTGAAAGAAGAGTTTAATAAACTAATTAACGAGGAGAAATAAAAACTATGGAACATTCAAATGTAGCACTTACGAAAGCAGATTTTGCTTCAAATCAAATGGTGAAATGGTGTCCCGGCTGCGGCGACCATGCCATACTTGCAGCCGTTCACAATGTTTTTCCGAAAATCAATTATAGGAAAGAGGATTATTGTATAGTTTCCGGAATAGGTTGCTCTTCTCGTTTTCCTTACTATGTAAATTCTTATGGTTTTCATGGTATTCACGGACGACCTGCTGCCATAGCCACAGGAGTAAAAATGGCAAATCCAAATCTTTCTGTTTGGATAACAACAGGAGACGGCGACTCCACTGCCATAGGAGGCAATCATTTTATGCATCTTATTCGTAGAAATATGGATGTTAATTTGATAATGTTTAACAATAGAATATACGGTTTGACGAAAGGACAATATTCTCCTACTACAAAACAGGGACAGGTAACAAAAACCTCTCCTTTTGGTGTTTTGGACTATCAGTTAAACCCGGGCGAACTTGTACTCGGTGTCAGAGGAACTTTTTTTGCCCGCGCAATAGATTCTCAAAGTGTTTCTTTACAAAAAGTTTGCGAACGTATGGCTGCCCACGATGGTACAGCAGTGGTAGAAGTTTTGCAAAATTGTATGATATTCAACAATGGCACTCACGCTGATGTAACAGACAAAGAAACAAGAGAAGACAGACAATTGTGGGTAGAGCATGGAAAACCTATGATATTCGGCAAAAATAGGGACAAAGGCTTGGTAATGATAGGCAGGAGTCTTAAAGTTGTAAAAATAGGAGAAGGCATAACCGAAAAAGATATTATGATTCACGATGAAACAACGGAAGATACCGGTATTCATCACATGCTTGCCCGTATGCGTCCGCCTGAGTTTCCTATGGTGTTTGGTGTTATTCGTGCGGTAACAAAACCAACTTACAATCAAATGTTTGAAGCACAAGAAGAGGAGCAGAAACAACATGGAGCCGTTCACAATGTGGACGAGTTACTTAATTCGGGTGAAACCTGGGAAGTAAATTAAAAAACACTTATTTCTAACCATTGACAGGATGTATTTACTTAATCAATACATCCTGTTTTAATTAAATAGACGAACAAGAAAACTCTTTTTTAAAGACGCTCTGTACAATAAAAAGTAAAACCACTGCGTTTTTTATAAAAACACAACAAAAATTATTACACCTATGACGAATTTTGATTTCAAAAAAGAATACAAAGAGTTTTATTTACCACCTCGCAAACCCTCTATTGTAAATGTTCCTGTTGCCAATTTTATTGCAGTGCGAGGCTGTGGCGATCCCAATAAGATAGATGGAGCCTACAAACAATCAATTGGAATCCTATACACGCTTGCTTTTACATTAAAAATGAGTTATAAGACAGATTATAAAATAAAAGATTATCAACCATACGTAGTTCCTCCATTGGAGGGTTTTTGGTGGCAAGATGGAGCATCTACTTTTGATTATGAAGACAAAGATAGTTTTCAATGGATATCCGCTATTAGATTGCCCGAATTTATTACCCGCGAAAACTTAAAATGGGCAATAGAGACGGCAAGCGAAAAGAAAGGACAGGATTATTCCATTGCCGAATTTCTAACCATAGAAGAAGGGCTTTGCGTTCAGTGTATGCACATAGGTGAATATGATAATACTCGCATTACTATTGCCTTGATGAATGAATATTTGCATAACAATGGATATGAGGCAGATATTACCAAAGATAGACATCACCACGAAATCTATCTTAGTGACCCTCGCCGTTGCAAAGCGGAAAAATTGCGTACCGTTATACGTTTTCCCATAAAACACGTTATCCAAAACTTATGATAACTTATAAAGAATATATAAGTTTGTAGGTGGGTGGGACTTTTTAGAGATAAGGGTATTGTGCGAATAACGTTACAAATCTATTTTTTAGTTATTGGTTAAAATAGATTTCAGCCTATAATTGTTTTACAAAGGCAAATCCGTAAGAAAAGGCCTTGCGGGCGTTTGGCGATAATATATGGTAAAAGTTGTAATATTTTTTTTGTACTTTTGCAATCTATGAAATACAATATTGATTTAAGTAAATACAATACTTTTGGACTGCATTGCGTAGCCAAAAAATTTCTTGTAATAACAGACAATAAAGATTTGCAAGAGTTGGCGGAATTGTATCAAAACAATGAAATCTTTATTTTAGGTAGAGGAGCAAACACTGTTTTTGCAGAGGAAAATTGCGACAAAATTGTAGCAAAAATAGAGAATCTTGGCAAAAACATAACAGAAGAAAACAAGGAATATATTCTGATAGAGGTTTCGGCCGGCGAAAATTGGGATGATTTTGTACAATGGGCAACTCAAAACAATTATTCGGGTTTGGAAAATTTGGCAGGCATACCTTCAAGCATAGGAGCCACTCCAATACAAAACATAGGAGCATACGGAATGGAGATAAAGAACATTATAGATTATGTCGTATGCTTTGATTTGGAAAAAAGACATTGGGTAAGTTTAACAAAAGAGGAGTGTAAATTTGGTTATAGAGATTCGGTTTTTAAGCATGAGAAAAAAAATCTTGTTATTTGGAAAGTGGGCTTTCGTTTAAGTAAACAATTTGCACCAAACATCAATTACAAAGATATAAAAAACAAAATAGCAACCGAACAGATAGAACACTTAACGCCAAAGATAATAGCCGAATCAATAAGACAAATACGCAACAAGAAACTGCCGGATTATAAGATTTTGGGCAACGTGGGGTCGTTTTTTAAAAACCCTATAATTACTCATAACCAATACTCCGACTTGATAAAATCTTTTCCCAACATTATTGCCTTTGACGAGGGCGACAACAAAAAAATATCTGCTGCTTGGCTTATAGAACAATGCGGATACAAAGGCAAACGAATTGGCAATGTCGGTATGCACTCTACTCAAGCCTTGGTTATGGTCAATTATGGAGGAGCAACGGGGAAAGAGGTTATATTGTTGGCTAATGAAATAAAGGAAAATGTAAAACATAAATTTGATATAAATTTGGAAATAGAAGCAAACATTATATAAGACAAAATTATGACAGATGCAGAAAAATTTTGGCAAGAATTTGACAAAGTAAGAGATACTCTTATGGATATAGATTCTTTAGAGGAAAGGGAAGCCGAAAAAAATTTGTTGGAGTTTGACAAACAATTAAAAAAATATTGTGAAGGATTGGACTTTATTTTGGGTGATTTGACTGCTAAGGGTAGGACTTTGACCATTACAGCCAATGGCGAAGTTAAATATTTCCCATATGTAGAGGAACTTATAGACAATGCTCCCGAGTTTAATCTTTGGAAGTTGGAGGGCTTTTTACAACCCGAAGGCAAGCACGTCAGTATGAAATATGGCGGTTATTCTTTGAGAAGTTGGGAAATGTTTTTTGTACCTTTGGAAAACGAACAAGAACCAACAGAAATGGGAGTAAGAATAGGAGTAAAGAAAATGATAGATAATGATGATTTTAAAATATGTGCTTATCTATTAATTGAAAAAATGATAGGTGAATATTATGCAAGTACATTGATAAAATACTTTGATTTGGTTGTTTTACCACCCAACTACGAAGAGGCAAATTTTCTCCCATTGGACAATTTGCCCGATTATGTTGCTTGGTTTTTGCAGGACAGAAAACAATAACAAAATTATATTAAAGATAAGAAAAAAAGGTTCTCACTTTATTAAAAAAGTGAGAACCTTTTTTCTTAGAATGTATTTACAAGGGCTTTTAATTGTTTCAACTTTTTCAACAAAGACTCCACTTCTGAAAGTTGAAGCATATTTTTGCCATCACTCTTTGCCATTTCCGGTTTTGGATGCGTTTCCATAAAAATGCCGTCCGCACCTACACTGATAGAGGCTCTTGCTATGGTTTCTATCATTTGAGGGTCACCACCCGAAACGCCGAGAGTTTGATTTGGTTTTTGCAAGGAATGAGTAACATCCATAACCACAGGACAATTAAATTTCTTCATTATAGGAATGCTTCTAATATCAACAATAAGGTCTTGATAACCAAAAAACGTACCTCTATCGGTAAGCATTACTTTATCATTGCCCGACTGCAAAACTTTGTCCAAAGTAAAACGCATACTCTCAGCAGAAAGAAACTGACCTTTTTTGATATTTACTATTTTTTGGCTCTTAGCCGCACAGACCAAAAGGTCGGTTTGCCTGCAAAGAAAAGCAGGTATTTGCAATATATCTGCAATAGGAGCAACCATATCAACATCTTTGCACTCGTGAATATCGGTAATTATAGGTAAATCAAAGCGTTTTTTTATTTCTGCCAATACTTTAAGGGCTTTTTCATCACCTATACCGGTAAAGGAATCCAAGCGAGAACGATTGGCTTTGCGATATGAGGCTTTGAAAACAAAAGGTATTTGCAAACGTTGTGTAATATCTTTAAGTTTTTCGGCAATTTCAAGAGGTGATTTTTCGTCTTCTATCACACAAGGCCCTGCTAAAAGGAAAAAAGTAGAGGAATTGCTTAATTTGTTATATAATTCTGTTACTCTATCTGTCATATTTTTTTGTTTTTATAGGTTTTGAGTTGAAAAAATATAGTAATTTTGACATTCAAAACATTTGTTCGCTACAAAGTAAGTAAAATTTTATGCAAAGATGAGAAAAAAAATTGACATAGATAACAAAAAATACAGACTAATACCCTTGAATATACCGGCAAAGGACGCTGTATTGCTAAAAAGATACTGCGAACTTAATGAGTCCAACCCAAAAATTGTTATCAAAAAAGTAATACACAACTTTTTATCTGAAAATGTCAATATGCCGGAGGATGAGATAAAAAACCAACTCTCTTTGTTTGCTTCACGCGAAACCGACCTTTTTGACTTTGTAAAGGAATAATTTCAAATATTTTGGAAAAACAAACGGAAAAAAACGGGTATTTTTACTCATTGTGATAAGGCTCATTGTTTAGAATGGTAAAGGCTCTATAGAGTTGCTCCACAAAAAACAATCTGACCATTTGATGCGAAAAAGTCATAGAGGACAGAGAAATTTTATTGCTGTATTTTGCCTTAATATTTTGAGCAAAACCATAGGCACCACCAACAACAAAAACCAAAGATTTTATTGAAGTATTCATTTTTTGTTGCAAAATATGAGCAAATTCCGTTGATTTGTATTGTTTGCCATGTTCGTCTAAAATTATTACACAATCATCACTATTAATGTGTTTCTCTATTAATATAGCTTCTTGCTTTTGTAATTCTTGCTTGGAAAGAGAGGCTGAATTTTTTACATCTGCAATAACCTCTATAGAAAAATTGGTATAGTGTTTTAGTCGTTTGGTGTATTCCTCTACTCCATCATTAATAAAACCTTTAAGCGTTTTGCCTACAACAAGTAATCTGATATTCATAAAAGTCCTTTTATTTTTTTTATCAGCCCATACAATTTGGAATACTCTTTGGTTAAAACAATGTAAGGCGTACGTTTGGGGTTGTATAATCTAAAATGATGCTCCACCCCTTTTATCATAGAACCCTCCATATCAAAAGTTTGCAAACCCAAAGAGCAAGCGTATTTGATAGCATTCCAAGTCAAAAAAGCCATAACATCATTTTGCAAACTGTCATTGCTTATGCCTCCTATGAGGTTGTAACAAATATTTTTGTCCCAAACAATAAAAATTGCTCCGTTTATATTGGAGTTTTCATCCTTGGCAACAAACAATTTACCTTGATTTCTTTTTGTTGCCCCATCTACTATTTGACTAAACAATTCAAAAGAATAGGGAATTGAAGTTTTTTGTCTTTTATAAGTTTGTGTAAGCAAGGCATAAATTTCTTTTATACTTCCGTAATCTTCTGAAAAAGAGAGTTTCTTTTCCGCATCTCTAATACTTTTTCTCAATGATTTGTGAAAATTTTTGAAACAAGAATTTATTTCCAAATTCTCTATTCTGTAGGTATAACGCACAGAAGAGTTAAACTTTCGCCAATAAAAACCCATAGAAAAAAAACACTCAGGCGAAAGAGTATAAACAAAATTTGCCAATCTTTGTTTATCAACAAACTCAGCAAAAGCAAGACAAGAATTATTTTCCAAAGAATATTTTTCAATGTTGTTTTTGCAATTGCTATAATCCACATAGCAACCACACATAGGAGTCAGCAAAGGAGGAATAATGGAAGTAAAACCTATTTTTTTGTGTTTATAATAAGGAAAAGCAGAAAGTATAATATCTTTTTTTTCATAAATAAAAACATCCCACCCTTCTTGGCAAACAATATCCAACCACCATGATTGCAAAAAAACGGGAATTCTCTCGTCCAATAAAAGGTATTTTTCCTTAGAGGTCATTTGCTTCTGATAAAGTGTCGTCCTGTGGCATTTGAAAGAAAGAAAAATTTACTTTACCATAATGCCTCTGCTCTACAAAATAAGGATTTTTTGTGTAAGAGCGTCTTTTGGAATGTTCCAAAACAAACCAGCCACCCGGCTTTACAAAAGAAGGAAGTACCAAATCAGGCACAAGGTCAAAATCTTTCATATCATATGGAGGGTCAGCAAAAACAACATCAAAACTCATTTTACTCCTTTTCAAATAAACGAAAGCGTCTTGTCTCAAAGCAAAAAGATTGTTTACACCAAATTGCCCCTTGGTTTTATTTATGAAAGATATACACTTGGGATTAATGTCCACAGAAGTAACTTGCTTGATACCGCGAGATACAAATTCAAAACTTATGCCTCCCGTACCGCAAAACACATCCAACGCTACACTGTGAGCAAAATCAATTCTATTTCTGAGAATATTAAACAAACTTTCTTTGGCAAAATCCGTTGTCGGTCTAACCTCTATATTGGCAGGAGGGTTAAGCCTTCTCCCTCTAAGTTCTCCGGCGACTATTCTCATAAAAAACTCAAATTGAAAAATTAAGCAAGAACCATAAAATATTTTTGCAAATCCTCGTCTGAGAAACTATCAGGTATGTCCACATTTTCTCTCAAATTGGCAAAAACCACCTCATTCAAATACTTTTGCAAAAGCATTAACTCTTTCTCTGCATAAGGTTCGCCAGCCAAAACCACACAAACCTCTCCAGTATTTATAGCAGAATGTTGCAAAATATTGAGTATAAAATATACCATATCCTCCGCCGTGGAATAAGTAAAGGTATTGCTGTGCAAAAAACTATCGCCCTTAAATATAACTATATCAAAAGCCTTGCCTCTTTTGTAAATAAGGACAGTGTTCTGTTTCAAAGCAGAAATATCAAAGGTATATTCCGCCAAAACCTGAGCAGGTGACACAAAGGCAGCCTTTGGCATCAAAACCTTCAAACCACTATATATATGTTGAGGAAAAGCAAATATATTTTCAGCCTCAAGTTTTACGCTTGTATTTGCTATTATGGTCTCTTTTGTGGATAATTTGTTTGTTTGTTCAAGGTAAGTTTTGTTTTGGGAAGCATCATAAAGTTTGTATGGCACCCATACATCCTTGCTCGTAGGACAAACTATGCGAGTGTTGTTAAAGTTAAAAATATGTACGCCTATGGAAGTAAAGCACGATTTTATATTTAACATAGTTTGAGTAATACTATTATTAAGGTCTGTCTCAAACTCTCCTATACACTGCAATCTGAATGACTTATCTATCAAGGCAAAACAAAATCCACTTGCCGTAAGGCAAATGGATAGATTTGTCTCATTAGTAACAATGTTTGAATCTGTCTTCCAAAAATTTACTAACTTAAACGTATTCATAACAAAAATTTAACTTTCTCTACTCTCAAAAAAACTATTCCCAGTTTCCGTCTGTTATTGTCTGTTCCAATGAACCCACTTTATATCCCGCATAACCGTTTTCTTTGGCTTCCAACTCGGCTTTGCGATTGACAACAGTCTGCTCGTCCATGCCCTTGGTGTAAGATTCTATCGGTGCTTTTGCCTCAAAAACTGCCACAGGTATTCCACTCTTGTTTACAGTATTGGCACCAACTACAAACTCCTCACCATTGGAGAAAGGAATATATTTCAAATTCTTAATCTTATCTTTAGGAGTAATCAATTTGCCCTCACTATAAAGTTTATCCAAAGGGTTTACAATTGTAGTATCTCTTTTTAATATACCCTTAGACAAAGCCTCAGCCTCAGTCATATTATCAGGCACAGTACCTGTTTTCTTTACCAAAAGAGCCTTTCCATTGATGGCAAAATCTATAAGGGAATCTATGGAAGAGCAATATCTGCTATTGGTATTTTTAAACTGCTCTTGCAAAGCACGAATATCTTTTAACTTATTGATAACTTGCTCCGAACGTGCATTATATTCTTCCTCAAATTTCACCGGTTTAAGAATACATCTATACAAGTAGATGGCAAGAAATACAACTCCTACGGCTAAAACTATGGTTATTACTAATCTTACATTTTTGTTCATAACGCAACCTTTATTTTTGTAGTATTTTAAAAATTTATATTAGTTTCATTTACTTTGCAAATTTAGTGTTTTTATATAAAAAGACAATGTATTTGCAAGAAAAAAATTAAATGTTTTGTTCTATATGTTGTATAATAATTTTTAAATCAGTGTTTTGCGAAAACTCTTTTGCTAACCTCTCAGCACAAAATACGCTTCTGTGTTGACCTCCCGTACAGCCAAAGCATACCATTAAATTTGAAAAACCTCTTTGCAGATAATTATCAACGCTTTGCTTAATCAACTTATTGACATTGGTCATAAAATTTCTTACCTCTTCTTTGCTTTCCAAATAATCTATTACTTCTTTGTCTTTGCCGTTGAGTTTTTTGAATTGTTGCAACCTGCCGGGGTTGGGCAACGCTCTGCAATCAAAAACAAACCCTCCTCCATTGCCCGAAACATCCATAGGGTAGCCTTTTTTGTAGGAAAAACTTTTGATTGTCAGGGTTAAAAAGTAATTTTCTTTGCTTATGTTTTTTAATTTTTCAGAATTGATTATTTTAGCGAAGACTTTGTTTAACTCCTTTAAATCCAATGGCAAAGTTACGTTTTCTCGTAAAAGTTGCAAATTTTTTATGGCTGTGCTTATGCTTTTTGTAAAAGAAATTTTGTTTTGCACCAATCCTCTGTATCCGTATGCTCCCATGGCTTGCATAATTCTTGCGTAAGCGTAAGCAAAAAACAAGTCCTTAAATTGCTTTTCTTTTACTTCTATTTTCTTTGATAGATTTTGTATATAATAGTTCAGCAATTCCATTTTGATTTGCCATTCCATATTTACTTTGCCGTCAAAAAGCAAAGAAACAACATCATATTGCAAGGCTCCTTTTCTTGCTCCTTGAAAATCTATAAAGTATGCTTCATTGTCTTTCAACATTATGTTTCTGCTCTGAAAATCTCTGAAAAGAAAATATTCTTGAGACTCACTCAACAAATAATCAGCCAAAGTATTAAAATCCTCTTCCAAATCTTGCTCATCAAATTCTATATCAACCACTTTGAGAAAACAATACTTAAAATAATTAAAGTCCCACATTATGCTTTGCTTATCAAAACTCTCTCGCGGATAACTTTTTGAGTAGTCAAAATTTGGCATAAGTTGTATATCTATAAGGGAGGAAAGTATTTTTTTATACCACGGCAATATCTCTTGTAAAGAATGAGAGCCGACATAGTCAAACAAGGTAATATTTCCCAAATCCTCTTGTATGTAAATATTTCCCTCCCTATCGCAAGCATAGACCTCAGGCACTCTTATTCCCTTTTCTCTCATCTGAAAGGCATAATTGACAAAGGCTTCGTTTTCTTTCCCATTTTCATTATAGGCTCCTATATAAGTCTTGTCCTCCGAGTATATTCTAAAATATTGTCTCTTGCTACCGTGTGCCTGCATAGGTTCTATTTTGGTCGGGTAGCAATCAAAGGTTTTAAAAAACAATTCTCTCAACAATTCTTTCATAACAAACTTTCTGCTATTGTCATATCCAAAGGAGTGGTTATTTTAATATTGTGTTTGTCTCCTTTGCAAAGGGTGATTTTTTCTCCCAAACTTTCCACCACAGAAGCATCATCGGTAAATTCTTCCCTATATGGTTGCAAATAGGCTTTTCTCAAAACAGACAAAGCAAAACATTGAGGAGTTTGTATAAGTTTTACTTTGCCTCTGTCAATACTTTGATTGCCCTCTTTGTTTATGATTCTTACAGAATCCGTGCAATCCATACAACACACTGCATTTCCCTCTTTCTCGGCAACAGAAAAACAATTATCAATAATTTCCTTGCTTATCAAAGGTCTTACTCCATCATGCACAGCCACCCAAGCCTCTTTGTCTTCAATGGTGTCTATGGCATTTTTCACTGAAAAAAAACGTTCTTTGCCTCCTATAATCACTTTGTGAGGAATATTTAAATGATACTTTGCTTTTATTTCCTCCCAAACCTCTAAGTGCCGAGAGTTCAACACCAACAAAATAGAGTACTCCTTTCCCGCTTTATATATGTTTTCCAAAGTATGCACAAGCACGGGTTTGCCTTTGAGCAAGAGAAACTGCTTGGGAGTGTTTTCCCCCATTCTTTTGCCCACACCGGAGGCAACAACAATAATATATTTTCTTACAGCCAAAACCCTATTCTTTTGTATAGTCCCCAAAAATGTCTTCTATACAATAAGCATAGCATCTCCGTAGGTAAGGAATTTGTATTTATTTTCTATTGCTTCTTGGTAGGCTTTCATAACAAGGTCATACCCACCAAAACTGCAAGCCATGATAAACATTGTGGACAAAGGTTTGTGGAAATTGGTAATCATGGCATCGGCTATTTGGAAGTGATAATCCGGAGTTATAAATTTGTTTGTCCAGCCCGCAAATTCTTTTACCTTGTTGTTGATGGTAGCGGCAGACTCCACGGCTTTCATAGTAGTGGTTCCCACTATGCAGACCTTATGTTCGTTTGCCTTTGCGGTATTTATCATTTCGGCAGCCTTTTCGTCAAGTATCATTTCCTCCGAGTCCATCTTGTGTTTGGACAAGTCTTCCACTTCTATTGACCTAAAATTGCCCAAACCGCTATGAAGTGTGATAAAAGCCTTGTTGATACCCTTGATTTCCATTCTCTTAAACAACTCTCTTGAAAAATGAAAACCTGCAACAGGAGCAACCACAGCGCCCTCATTTTTGGCATATATGGTTTGATATCTGTCTTTGTCGTCATTTCTTAAATCTCTAAGTCTCAATATATCCTCAGGCAGAGGGGTTTTGCCCAATTGTTTCAAAACGGCATGAAACTCCTCATTGCTTCCATCATACAAAAATCTCAAAGTTCTGCCTCTTGAGGTTGTGTTGTCTATTACTTCGGCGGTCAATTCGTTGTTTTCGCCAAAATACAACTTGTTGCCTATTCTTATTTTGCGGGCAGGCTCTACCAAAATATCCCAAAGCCTTGAATTTTCATTGATTTCCCTAAGCAAAAAAACCTCTATTTTTGCATTTGTTTTTTCCTTTATACCCATCAAACGAGCGGGAAAAACCTTAGTGTCATTGAAGACAAACAAGTCCTCTTCTTCAAAATAATCCAACACATCCTTAAACAGTCTGTGTTCTATTTCTCCCGTATCTCTGTGCACCACCATCAATTTGGCTTCGTCCCTGTTACGCGAAGGATACTCTGCCACAAGTTCTTTTGGAAAATTATACTTAAATTGAGAAAGTTTCATTGCTCTTAATATATTTATTTCTACCTACTTATTTTTTTTAATAAGCAAATAACGAACGGCAATATAAAATTATTGTATGATAAAAGTTTATTTTTCCCCTGTTGCAACACTACAACATATTACCATACATTTCAGAAAGTCTGCTCACTATTTCTCGCTCTGAAACATCGGGCTTGAAGCCATAGGCTCTCAATACGGCAAATTCCTTTGCTCTTTCTATCACAAACTCACAACGTTTTTTGCTAAGATTGACAATGTTTTTTGTGCGTCATTATGGAAAGTATCATATCATCGGTTTCTTGCATGGCATACTTTCCTATATTGCCAAAACTTTCTATGGACTTGTCTATATTTTGCTCGGCAATGCCGTCGGTTTCATCCACAACTATATTATTCAAAGCAAGTTTTACGGAGTCAAAGGCTGAATTAAGCGCAGTGGCAATTTTTAAAGCACAAGAAGGCTTTGCTCCATCGCAAACCATACCCGTTACGGTGTTTATCATATTGCGAATGGCAAAGCACACTTGCTCAAAACCACCACCCGACAAATAAACCAAACCACTCGCCACACCCATAGAAGCATTGGTAACTCCACACAGAGCCGACAACCTTCCCACTTTGCTTTTTATATATATGGACATAAGATGAGAAAGAATAAGAGAGCGTATGGTGGTTTCTTTATCGGCATTAATTTTTTGAGCATAGTAATAGACAGGCAAAGTGCATGTAATACCTTGATTGCCACTGCCCGAATTGCTGTAAATAGGCAGAGTTACTCCGTCCATTCTTGCATCGGAAGCAGCACAGGTACGAGCAATAACTTCGTTTCTTATACTCTTGTCCCAGTCCTCAAAAAGCAATTTGCCTATACCCAAACCATATCTTTCCTTTAATCCCTGCTCGCTACAAGCTGAATTGAGTTTTGCCGTGTCCAATATCCACGAAAGTTTATCCACGTCCTCCTCCATAGCATATTGATAAACTTCTTCGGCCGTAAGAGTTGAAAGTACGTTGCATTGTTCCTCACAGGCTTGATTGACAATGTGGGTTTTGTCCAAAAGCACCTCATCGTTTCTACTTATAAAAACAAAATTGGTATGAGTGCAAGTTATTATTGCTTTTGCAGAAGAGGTTGCAGATTTGCAAACACATTCTATATAAAGTTTTTCGTCCGTGTCTTTTGGCTGTATATCTATTTTGTGAGTGGAAAGCCATTGTTTTGCTTGTTGCAAATGTTGTTTTGCAGTGCAGAGAACTTCCAACTCCTTACTGCTATCGCCACAAACCACTCCCAAAGCCACAGATATTGGCAAACCTATCATATGAGTACCCGGTATTCCTACACCCATAGCGTTTTTAATAATATTCTTGCTCAACAATAGTTTAACCTCCTGCGTGGGTTCATTCAACACCTCTTTTGCCTTTGCTACACACAATGCCACTGCAACAGGCTCTGTACAACCGACAGCAACAACGATATTTTGTTGCATTAGTTGTTTTATCGCTAAAAATCTATCCATGACTTGACTCTTTTTCTTTCAATTTGCAAAGTTACAATTTTTATTTAAAAATAACAGACTCATCACCGCTCAGAGTGTTTTTAATGGTGTTACCCTTATGCTAACTTATCATAACTCATAATAACCTATGCCAATCTATAAAAACCCATAAAAAAGTAACGGCTTCACCCTTATAAAACACCCAACGGGTGCGGCTTTGCCCTATAAAAACAGACTGAATTTGAGGCAAAAAATATTTTTCGGGAAATTTAATTGATATACACTAAAAAGCCAAAAAATGGGGTGCTGCCATTGATTATCAACCACTTAACCTTTTTCGAGGGGTCAAAATCGGGCAAAAATGGTCATTTTCAGCGTTTTCGAGCGGTTTTTTGAGGAAAAAATTTTTTCTTCGCCCGTTTCATAAAAATGAATCGCCGATTCGTTTTTACTGATTATCAAGTAGTTATAAGGATAAAATTTGGAAATTTTCTCTTAGGGGTATTTCTCTATGCAAAGTTACGAAGATTCTACGACCTGACCAAACGCGTGCAAAAATTTATTTTGTAACTTATTGATTATCAGTAAACGGATTTTCTAAAAATCAGGTGTATTTTGTGTCAAATTGACGTTATATTTTATAAAAAAAAGCGGAGCAAACTCCACAAAAAGAGATTGCTCCGCCTTTGTTTTGTCAAAAGAATCAAACCTTTACTTTTTAGAAAAAAGTTTTATTTTTCGTCCCATCTTTGTTTTTACTCGTAAAAACCAAACGTTAAAACAAAAGAAAATAATTTTTACGAAGTCCAAAGCAGGACAAAAGTCTATATCAATAAAACTCCTATCTGATGTAAAGATTTGTGTATTCCTAAAATATTTCTCTTATCTTGTTTGAGCGGATAATAATGAGCAGGATTGCAATGTTGCGTAAAAGCCTTGTTTATATTATCACCAAAAGAATTTTCAAAAGAAAAATATTTGTTTTCCTTGATGGCAAAAGTCGTTTCGCTTCTCCTGTTATCATTTGCCGTAGCGTTATTCATATCGGCAGAAGAACGAATATGGAAAATCAAGGAAGTTGCTATTTTTGTTCTGAGCATAGGACTATTAAAGGAGGTGTAGTGTCTATTGTTACCTGAGTCCAAAACAACGCAAGCAAACGTAACAACTACAAAGGCTACCAATAATTTATATGTCTTACTCTCCTTACTCATAGAACTATGCAAAATTACTAATATATTTTAATAGTGGCAAGGTTTTTCTAATTTTTTTTGTTTTTGTGATTTATGGTATCTTTTGAACTCCTTATTATATATATATCTTCGTTATCTTTTTTCATCATATATTTTTCCCTGCCGTAGCGTTCTATTTCCCTTATATCTTTTTGAAGTTTAAGAGTGTTGAGGCTGTCTTTTTTTATTTCATTTTCCAAATACTCTTTTTTTGCCTTAAGGTCGTTTCTTTGTTTTCTGAGTTTTAGATAAGAGGGAATATTGTATTGTGATACAAACAACAACAATACAAAAACAGCAGTCGCAATAAAATACTTATTTTTTGCAACAATGAGTACTTTTTTAAATGCGGGGTGTAGGTTTTTCATATTATTCCCTTATTAAATATTTCTGTAAGTGTTTGATTATTATCCAACAAATAGGCATTAAGCCCTGATTGTTTGGCTCCGGATACGTTTTGCGAAGTATCGTCTATAAAGAGAGTTTCGTTTTTGTTTATGTTGGCATCAGCTACGACAAAGTCAAAACTTTCCACATCGGGTTTTCTCAAATGTATTTCGTTAGAAAAATATACTTTGTCAAACATCAAATCAAAAACATCATACCCCAAATTATCAAAAAACAATTTTTTAACACTTTCAATATGTATTTCGTTGGTATTGGAAAAAAGAAATATTTTTTCGTATTTATTTCTCAAAACTTTTAACAATTCAACATCTTTTTTTCTTACTCCCAATATCATGGAATTCCAAATATAATCAAGGTCTTTATCCTCTGTATTTAGATTTGTTATTTTTCTAACCTCATCTCTAAACCGAGCAGGAGAAATAAGCCCTTTCTCAAAATCATCAACCAAAGGTATCTGAGTTTGTTGAGTAAAAAACGACTGCATATCTTTGCAACCAAATTTTTTGAATTCCTCAAAAATCTTTTTGTAATCCACATCAAGAATTACTCCTCCCATATCCAAAATCAAATTCTTTATCATCATTTCAATTATTAATTAGTTGTAAAATTTTCTAAAACTTTCAGGCAAAAGAGTATTTTGCAGGCTTTTTTGTGAAAACAAATATCTTCCCTCACAAACAAAGCCCAACTCCGCCCAATTTACTTTGTTGAGTTCGAAGCACATTTCTTTCAAATCCGCTTGTTGATTTTTAGGAAATATTGCCAAAACAGAGCCATCATAATCCTTGCTTTCATGTAGGAAAAAAGGCTCTTTATTTCTTGTTCTTGTGTTTAGGTATATTCTTTTTTCGTCTGATATATAATGACTTCTACCCCATTGCCACCAATTGTTTTCATCAAAATGCTTTATTTTACGATTTATCAATTCGTCTTTATAAGACAAAAGATAATTGTTTTTTTCGTTATAAATCATTTTGCGAGTCCGCCCTGTCTTATGAGTATGAGAACAAACAAAGTTGCGATTGCCATAGTTTTGACTTTCAAATATTTTATCATTACCACTAACCGCTCCCACCTTTACAAAAAACAAATCACTGAAAAGAAAAGGATAATCTTTATCTGTAAATAGCAACTGACCATTTGAGCAGATAAATTTCTTATTTGTATTGGTACGGCGAGAAAAATTGCCTTTTTCAAAACGAAATATAATGCAATTCGGACTAAAACCTTTGAAAATTCTGCTATCCCCCAAATCAAAAATATCGGTTATAGTACCCAAGGAAAAAATATATTGATTGAGTTTTATGCTTGAAGTCGCTTTCAAAAAATTTCTTGGAGTAATAAAAATAAGTTCTCCGTGTTGGGTCAAATGATTCAAGCATTTCTCTATAAAAAACAAATACAAATTGCTTCTTTCGTCAAAAAGCGAAGATTTTAATTTTTCTTTTGTTTGCAAAGGTATGTCTTTGTAACGTACGTATGGAGGATTGCCTATTATGGTATCAAATTTTTCACTTTCGGAATAGTCAAAAAAATCCATATTCAAAGCACCCTTAGGACAATGTTTTGCATCTATTTCAATACCCACACAAGAAGAAATATTATAAAAAAACGCTCCATCTCCGCAAGAAGGCTCCAAAACTCTGCCATAATTTTTGCGTAAAGCAAGCATTTGAGCAACTATATTTGAAGGAGTAAAAACCTGTCCCAACTGCTCAATATTTTTGACAGAATTTTCGCTATTGTCAGTTAAATTTGAATAATCGGCAATATTTTTTACTCCACAAAACAACATACTCCTTTTTCCTACTCTACTTTTACCCTCTTACTCCTTTTGTTTGAAATGGTTGAAGCCTTGGGCTTTTATATCCATGGTGGTATTTTGAGGAGTTATTAGTTTACAGCCCATACTTTCGTCTGTTATATAGCCTATTACACTGATATTTTGCTCGTCTTTTATTTTGTCGTAATCTTTTTGGTCTATGGTAAAAAGCAATTCATAGTCCTCGCCTCCGTTTAGAGCGGCGGTTTCGGGAAGAATTTTAAATTCTTCCAAAGTTTTGGTTGTTTGATAATCTATGGGAATTTTCTCCAAATAAATTTCACACCCCGTTTTACTTTGCTTGCATAGATGCAAACATTCACTTGCCAAACCGTCCGAAACATCCATCATAGAGGTAGGAATTATTTTCTTTGAGGCAAAAAGTTCTATGGTGCTTTTTTGCGCTTCGGGTCTTAAATGACGTTGCAAAACATATTCGTAAGGTTTCAAATCCGGTTGAAACTCAGGATTGGCCAAAAAAGTAGCCTTTTCCCTTTGCAAAACCAATAAACCTGCGTATGCGGCACCAAGATTACCCGTTACACAAACAAGGTCGTTTTTCTTTGCCCCCGAACGTTTTACTATTTTTTCTTTATCCGCTTGTCCTATAACGGTAATGGAGATAAACATCCCACTTTTGCTACTCGTGGTATCTCCTCCGACCAAATCTACTTTGTATTTTTTGCAAGCCAAACGCATACCCTCATACAACTCTTGCAAAGCCTCCAAAGAATATTTGCTACTGACAGACAAAGAAACAACTATTTGCTTCGGCTCTCCATTCATGGCATAAACATCGGAAAAATTGCTGACACAAGCCTTGTAACCAAGATGTTTCAACGGAGTATAAACCAAATCAAAATGCACTCCCTCTGCCATAGCATCGGTGGAAACCAATATTTGTTTGTCCTTATCACAATCCAATATGGCACAATCATCCCCTACCCCCAACACCGTACTTTGATTATAAATAATATTATCCTTGTTAAGCGTCTCTATTAAGCCAAACTCTCCT
Organism: uncultured Bacteroidaceae bacterium; assembly: GCA_964542225.1. GTDB lineage: Bacteria > Bacteroidota > Bacteroidia > Bacteroidales > P3 > Scybalousia_A. The sequence continues at coordinate 38,919 of CAZITO010000007.1, forward strand.
ATTTCTGAAATTAAAGTAAGATTCTCCATAATTATAAACAAAATAATATTTGCAAAGTTACAAAAAAAATGGAATAGCCTATTGCAAGCACAAAAACCTCAACATATTCCCATAAAAAAAACAAGAGGACAATTTAATATTAAGTCCTCTTGTTTGATTTTTTTATAAATTTTTAAAGTGCTCTATTTCAAAAACGCAAGCAATATACCTGCGGCAACCGCCGAGCCTATCACACCGGCAACATTAGGTCCCATGGCGTGCATCAAAAGATAATTCTTTTTATCATATTCCAAACCAACATTGTTACTTACTCTTGCAGCATCTGGCACGGCACTAACCCCGGAGTTTCCTATAAGAGGGTTGATTTTGTTGCCTTCTTTTAGGAATAAATTCATAAGTTTTGCAAACAAAACTCCCGTCGTAGTTGCCACTATGAAAGAAAAAGCACCTAAAGCAAATATACCAATACTCTTACCTGTTAGGAAAGTTGTTGCCTGAGTAGAGCAACCAACCGTAAGACCTATGAGTATGGTGCAAATGTCTATTATGGCATTGGAAGCAGTGTTTGCCAAACGTTTGGTTACTCCACTTTCTTTTAGTAAGTTGCCAAAAAACAACATACCCAACAGAGGAATACCCGATGGCACTATGGTACAAGTCAACAGCAAACCTATTATTGGGAAAACAACCTTTTCCGTTTTGGATACTTGACGAGGAGGTTTCATTCTTATAAGACGCTCCTTCTTTGTGGTCAAGGCTCGCATAATAGGAGGCTGTATAACCGGCACAAGAGCCATATAAGAATAAGCCGAAACCGCTATGGCACCCATTAACTCAGGTGCAAGTTGGGAAGAGATAAATATTGCAGTAGGTCCATCAGCACCTCCTATAATACCTATTGCACCGGCCTCATTGGGCAAAAAGCCAAGAGCCAAAGCAGCGGTATAAGCACCAAAAATACCGAACTGAGCCGCCGCTCCCAAAAGCATCAACTTCGGATTGCTCAACAAAGCCGAAAAGTCCGTCATAGCACCTATACCCAGAAATATCAAAGGAGGATACCAACCATTTTGAACACCATGATAAAGAATGTTAAGCACAGAACCGCTTTCATAAATACCTATTTTTAAACCTGGAAAGAAAGGAATGTTTCCTATCAACATACCAAAACCTATAGGTATCAAAAGCATAGGCTCGTACTCTTTGGTTATTGCAAGTGTTATGAAAAAGCAACCTACAAGTATCATTACAAGGTGCCCTATTTCAAAATTTGCAAAAGAAGTATAGTGGAAAAACTGCACAAGTTGAGAAGAAACGAAATCCAAAAATCCCATCTTCTCTCCCGCAGCCGCTGTTAAATTTACAAATAGTGATAACATAACTCCATTCCTCCCTACTCTATGGTTACCAAAACATCGCCTTCCATGATAACATCACCCTTTCTCACTCCTATGGATTTGATAACTCCGTCTCTATCTGCATCTATTTGATTTTCCATTTTCATGGCTTCCAAAAGTATAAGTTTCTGCCCTGATTTTACAGTATCTCCTACATTGACAAAAACGTCTAATATAGTACCCGGCAAAGGTGATTTTATACTATTTGCTCCGGAGGAAGCAGGCTTTGGAGTAACCTTTTCGGTGTTTTGTGTTATTGATGGTGAAGGAGAAGCCTGACGATTAGCTAAAACAACTTTTTTTGGCGTTTGTTTTATTTCTTTATCAACCTCCACTTGATAAGGTGTGCCGTTAAGTTCCAATTCTATTGTCTGTCCTTCAACACTTTTTATATCAACAGAATAATTTGTACCGTGTATTTTGAATTTATAACTTTTCATTTCTTTATTTCTGTGTTTTAGGGTCTTTTGTAAACATTCATATTATACATTTTACTGCTCCAAGGCGAGTACCTTCTATTTACCTCCGTAATGGTTAATATGGTATTTTCCTCATCGTGCAGTTCTTCGTTATACATATATATAGCGGCTGCAATAGCAGCAAATTCATCTCCGGTTATGTATTTCTTCTTATCTTCTACGATAGGGAGATTTGCCTCAACTCCTTTGTCCGAAGTGGTCTTATTTTTCTTTTTTTCTTGGAATTTCATAAGAGTTTTTGCAAAGCCCATAAGTATGATAGAAATAATAATAAGAGCAAAAAATACCGTACACATTGCTATCATGGTCAAGCCCAAACCATATGGGTCATGCTCTTGAATTTGCTCTGATTTTCTCGGTATCTTATATATCTTATAACTTGCCTTATTGGTAGAAACAGTATCTATATTGATATTCTTAAACCCCTTGGCTACATCTATGGAAAAGACGTTGAAACCAGAAGGATTAAGACCTGCCACATAAAGACGCTTGTTTATCTTATCAAAAGAAAAAGCCGTTGCCGCACCGGCAAACTTATTGGACATTTTGACAACATTGCCCTCCATATCCAAAACTCCTATATAAGAAGAATCTCTATTGGAAGCGAGAAAAACAATATTGTTATCATACAAGGCAACACTCATTGGCTTGTAAATAAACTGCACATCGTGTCTGCCTACTTGTTGGTCTACCAAAAAAGCATTGGTTATCTCATAACCGTCTGCCGTACGATTCAATATGACTATTGTATTTTCCGGCGTGTCTATGACCACCATCTGCTGAGTTTTGGAATCCACTGCAAAGGTCTGCGGTATCAAAGGGTCTTCAAAAGCATTGCTTTCCACTTGTTGCACACAATTAGCCTCATGCGAGGTTTGTTGTGCAAATGAAACAAACCCCAACAACACCAAACCAAATGCAAGGAATACCTTTTTTATATTCTTTTTCATTGGGTTATATTTTTTTACAATGGAATATTATCATGTTTTTTCATAGGGTTGCTATCTTTCTTGGTAGCCAAAGCCTGCAAGGCTCTAATCACACGAAAACGAGTATTTCTTGGCTCTATAACATCGTCTATATAACCATATTTTGCGGCATTGTAAGGATTTGCAAACTTATCGTTGTACTCTTGCTCTTTCTCCGCCAAGAATTTTGCTTTTTCCTGCTCGTCCTCCATTGTTTTTAATACACTGCCATAAAGAATAGCCGCTGCGCCAGAGGCTCCCATAACCGCTACTTGAGCAGTTGGCCAAGCATAATTGATATCGCCCCTAAGTTGTTTGGAAGACATTACATCGTGTGCTCCTCCGTATGATTTTCTAAGCGTTACTGTAACCTTAGGCACTGTAGCCTCTCCATAAGCAAACAACAATTTTGCTCCATTGGTTATAATACCATTGTATTCTTGTCCTGTTCCACAAAGGAAGCCCGGCACATCCACCAAAGTTACGATAGGAATATTGAATGCATCACAAAAACGCACAAACCTTGCTCCCTTTCGAGATGAATTAATATCCAAAACTCCTGCCATAAATTTTGGTTGGTTGGCAACTATACCTACGCTTGCACCATTGAAACGAGCAAAACCTACAACTATATTTTGAGCATACTTTTCATGTACTTCAAAGAAATCTCCGTCATCAACTATTGCAGTTATAACATCTTTTACATCGTATGGCTTATTTGGATTATCCGGCATTATGGAATTAAGGCTGTCTTCCAATCTGTCTATAGGGTCAGTGCAATTGACTAAAGGAGCCTCTTCCAAATTGTTGGAAGGTATAAAGGAAACAAGTTTTCTTATCATTTGTATTCCTTCTTGCTCTGTCTCAGAAACAAAATGAGCCACACCGCTTTTTGTGGCATGCACCATTGCACCTCCAAGATTGGCATCAGTTACATCCTCTCCCGTAACGGTTTTTACAACCTTAGGGCCTGTAACAAACATATAAGAATTTTCCTTACTCATAAGAATAAAGTCGGTCAAAGCAGGTGAATAAACTGCTCCTCCGGCGCAAGGACCAAAAACAGCCGAAATTTGAGGCACAACACCAGAGGCAAGAATATTTCTTTCAAATATTTCTGCATAGCCGGCAAGGGAATTGACTCCTTCTTGTATTCTGGCTCCACCCGAATCATTCAATCCTATAACAGGTGCGCCCACTTTCATTGCTTGGTCCATAACCTTGCAAATTTTCTTTGCAAAAGTCTCACTCAAAGAACCTCCGTAGGCTGTAAAATCTTGCGAAAATACATACACCAAACGACCGTCAATAGTACCATAACCTGTAACAACACCATCGGTCAGAATTTCTTTTTTTTCCATTCCAAAATTGGTACAACGATGTGTTACAAACATATCAAACTCTTCAAAACTACCCTCATCCAAAAGCAAATCTATACGCTCTCTTGCCGTAAGTTTGCCTTTTGAATGTTGTTTATCTATTCCCTTTTGCCCACCGCCAAGACGAGCTTGGGCTCTAAGGTCTAACAATTGTTTTATTTTTTCTTCAAAAGCCATTTTATTTTTATTTATAAGTGTTTATACATTATTTACCGCGAGTTTTAATAGATTTTATTCACAACAAAACTCTGTCAATACTCCTAATGTAGATTTTGGGTGAAGGAAGCCTATGTTTAGATTTTCAGCTCCTTTTCTTGCTTGCTTGTCTATCAAACGTACACCTTTTTCCTCAGCCTCTTTAAGTGCTTGATTGGTATCCTCCATTTTGAAAGCAATATGATGCACGCCTTGTCCCTTATTGGCGATAAACTTAGCTATTGTACTTTCTTCGCTCGTTGCTTCCAAAAGTTCTATTTTTACTTCTCCAATCTTAAAAAACGCTGTTCTTACTTTTTGGTCTGCTACCTCTTCTATATTGTAGCATTTCAATCCCATAACGTTCTCCCAGTACTTGATAGCCTCATCCAAATTGGCTACTGCAATACCAATGTGTTCAATTTTTGAAGGTGTCATAATTTTTTTTATTTTTAAATTGTTAATATATTTTCTATTATCAAATTATTGTCTTTTAATACTATAAACAATGCTTTCCAATTGCATCAAATAATCTCTCTTTGCTTTGTTGGGGTTATATAGGAAACAATCTATCATCACAAAATTTTTGTTTTTCTCATCCCTAAAAACATAATTTAAGAAAGGTCCTCCCATAAAATCGCCAAACAATCGCCAAAGCCCCCTTGTTTCTATCATAACATAGTCACCAACTTTTACAGTATCCCTATATAAGCCCGTCCTCATCTCTGTACCCATATAGGAGTTTTTGACACTGCCGGGAATAAAAGCCTTACCCAAAGAATCCCTGAGTTCTGTAACCTTTGTTTCTGAAAACAAATTATCTGAAGTATATGGTTTTTTGTAAATCATTACATTAAAACTCTCTTTCTGGGTTTCTTTCCTTATCCAAAAAAAATTGTCGGTATGTTTGGCAAGATAATAGCCCGATGAAAAAGTCAAAGCAAAATCAAACGTTTTCCTTATCTGCTGAGTAAGTTCCACGTTTTCATCTCTTTTAAAGGCATTGTAAATCCTTATGTGTTCATTTTTACGAAATTGATATTTTATCGTATTGGCATAAGCGTTAAGTATGGAATAAAGGCTGTCCATATTATCCACTTTTATTTCAAAAATAGCCTGAGGATAAACTCTTTTATTTATAGCCTGTTTTATAGTGTTGTTATTTCCTGCTTGTTTGTTTATTATCAATACATTTCTGTGTTTTTTGAACATATCGGAATTATAATATTGAGCAGGGGTCATTTGTACCAAATCAAAATATGGTTCTTTCTGAGGCAAACCCTCTTGGGCTTTTTCAAAAATCATACCTACCGAATCTTTTAACGACTGAGTATAAAGAGAATCGGGTATTACAAACAGCATTTCCAAAGTTTTTCCCCCGGAGGAAGGCAATCCATGTGTCAGTTCATCTTCTTTTGTCGGTTTGTGCTTGCATGCCGAAAATAATAAGGCAAACAATATCACAAAAACATAGCATCTTTTCATAAAACAAAAACATTACTTTTTCTCTAAGTCGCAAAATTACAAATAAAACCTTATATTGCAAAAACAAATCAGATTTATTTCTCTTTATTTTAACATTAACTTTTTGTAAGAAAACAAAAGTAAAAAAACAGTTAGCATAAGTTGAAAGAGGATAGAGCGATTAAAATTTATCATACGCTTTTACCTACTTACAATCTATGCTAACCTATAAATTATTATGAAACTTTTATATAGTGGCAACCGTAACTTATAAAAAACATTTACTCTACCGTTACCGATTTGGCAAGATTACGAGGTTTGTCCACATCTCTTCCTTTGGCAACAGCTATGTAGTAGGACAAAAGTTGCAAAGGAATAACCGACAATATCGGAGATAGACATTCCTCTGTTGCAGGTATTTCTATGCAATAGTCGGTTTGTTTTTTTATTTCCGTATCGCCTTCGGTCACTATGGCTATAATTCTACCCTTTCTTGCTTTTACTTCTTGTACGTTGGACAATATTTTGTTATACAAATGATAATGAGGAGCAACCACCACTATAGGCATTTCCTCGTCTATAAGTGCTATAGGACCATGCTTCATTTCGGCTGCAGGATACCCCTCGGCGTGTATATAGGAAATTTCTTTTAATTTCAATGCTCCTTCCATTGCTACGGGATAATTGTAACCTCTGCCAAGGTAAAGGAAATTTTTTGCGTATGTGAATATTTTTGACATTTCCTTTATTTCGTCCTTTTTCTCAAATATCTTTTCTATCTTTGATTCTATGTTGCAAAGTTCGGTTACTATCCTATGATAATCTTCGTCTGAAATGTTTTTCATCTTCTTTGCCAAAGACAAAGCCATCATAACCAAAACACAAACCTGAGTGGTAAAAGCCTTGGTTGAAGCCACACCTATTTCCGGCCCTGCGTGAGTATAAGTACCCGAGTCTGTCAATCTTGCCACAGAAGAGCCGACAACATTGCATATTCCATAAATAAAAGCACCTTGTTTTTTTGCTAACTCCATAGCCGCTATTGTGTCCGCAGTTTCTCCCGACTGAGAAATAGCAATAAATACATCATCAGGGTAAATAACAGGATTTCTATACCTAAACTCCGAAGCAACTTCCACCTCTACGGGTATTCTACACAAAGACTCAAACAAATACTTGCCTATCAAACCAGCATGCCAAGAAGTACCGCAAGCCGAGATAATGATTCGTCTTGCTTTCATAAAGACATCTCCATACTCCTGTATGCCATTTAGAATTATTTCCTTTTTCTCTCTTTGTAATCTGCCATTCATACAAAGGCTCAAACTCTTTGGCTGCTCAAATATTTCTTTAAGCATAAAGTGGTCAAAACCTCCTTTTTCTATATCCTCCAAAGAGAGTTGTATTTGTTGTATTTCGGGCTTAATTTTTTGTTGCCTATCTCCCAAACAACAAATTTCTATTTCCTTGCCTCTTTCTATCTTAATCACCTGACCATCCTTAGGATAAATAACATTTTTGGTAAATTCCACTATAGCAGAAGCGTCCGAACCAAGCAAAAACTCATCTTGTCCAACACCTATAATCAAAGGGGAAGACATTTTTGAAGTTATTATTGTGTTGGGGTTGTTTTTTTCTATTACTCCTATGGAATAGGCACCCGTTACTTGCAACAAAGCCTGATAAACAGCATCATATAATACAAGTTTATGCTCTTGCATCATGTATTCTATCAATTGACACAAAACCTCGGTATCGGTTTCCGATTTAAAAGTATATCCTTTGCCGATAAGAAATGTTTTGAGTGTAAGATAATTTTCTATAATACCATTATGAATCAAAGCAATATTTTTACTTTGAGAATAATGAGGGTGAGCATTCTTATCACTTGGCTCTCCATGAGTAGCCCAACGAGTATGAGCAATGCCGACCGTACCACTAACATCCTTGCCCGCACAAAAGGCTTCCAAATCAGCCACTTTACCTTTTGTCTTATAGACATTTAATTCACCCTCACTATCGACAAGAGCCACTCCTGCCGAGTCGTAGCCTCTATATTCCAATCTGTGCAATCCCTTTATAAGAATGGGAAATGCTTGTTTTTTTCCCAAATATCCAACTATTCCACACATAATTAATCCTTATTGTATTTTTTTATTCCGTTACTTTTATTTTTTTGATACCATCCATAAACCCATTTTTGACTATATACTCCAACTCATATAATTCAAAAATACGAATTACAAAATTATAAAAAATTTTAAGGTATTCATATTGTTTTAAGAAAATATTCAAAAAAAAGAGAGGGACACTCTCTTTAGGTGGTTGATGAATTTACGAGTGTCCCATCTCTAAAAAAAACAACAATTATGAAAACGAATTAGATTGCATATCACATCGGAAGTAAGATGATGCAATACACAACTTTCTCTTTATACATCTACTATATTCCAAAAGAATACTCGTAGACCTTGCTCTGGAGCATCATTGTCCAAACTTTCTATTCTTTGTCTCAACATAGGAGCAACACTATCTTCCACTATACACAATGTCGCCATATTCTTGCTCGGCCAAGCGTGTGAGCCAAGATGTGGCTCACCCGTCTTTGTACCTTTACCTTTAACGTCATCCCATTTGGTATAACCTCTTATATTCAACTTATGAAGAATTTGCTCTACCTCATCAACAAATGCCTGATTATATACTAAAAACGCTGCTTTCATTATACTTTCTCCTTTATAAGTTTGTTTTTCAAATTCTTTCTTTGCTTGTTCAATTTGCTTGCGGCAAACGAACCATAAATAGTAGGTATAAGAACCAAGGTTACAAGTGTGGATATGGTCAAACCAAACACGATAACTATACCCATAGGTTGCCACAATTCACTACCCTCTCCTATTCCAAGAGCCATAGGCAACATACCTAAAACCGTGGTCGCGGTTGTCATAAGTACGGGACGCAAACGCGACTTTCCTCCAAGTACTATGGCGTTAATGATACTCATACCTCTTTCTCTATTCAAATTAATGTAATCAACAAGAACTATACCATTTTTTACCACTATACCTATCAACATTATTGCTCCTATCAAAGACATCATATTAAGAGTACCGCCTGTTATCCACAATCCAAGGAACATACCCGTCAAAGCAAACGGCACGGAAAACATTATAATGAACGGAGAACGGAAAGACTCAAACTGACCAGCCATAACAGAATAAACTAATATTAAGATAATTACGCCCAAAAGACCTATATCTCCAAAACTATCCTGTTGGTCTTCTATACTACCGCCCAATTCTATGGCAATATTGGAAGGAATACTTAATTCTTGAGTTACTTTGTCTATTTCGGCCTTTGCCTTGTCTATGGTCGTACCTGACAAAGTGGCAGTAACCTTCACTATACGCTCTCTGTCTTGTCTTTCTATCTGAGGAGGAGCAAATTTTTCTACAACCTTTGCCACTTCCTTTAACTTGATAGCCTTGCCCGTAGAACCATATAGGGTAATGTTTTCTATATCGTCTATGTTTTTACGAAATTCCTCAGCATAGCGTACCTTTATCTTGTATTCATCACCATCCTCTCTAAACAAAGAGGCTGTCATTCCATTCATACGATTGCGGACAAAAGAAGAAGCGGTTGATACGCTCAAACCATTTTCGGCAAGTTTTTCCCTATCAAACTCCAAGTTAAACTGAGGTGTATAGTCTTTACGTGATATGGTAATATCTTTCAAGCCTTTTACCTTGGAAAGTTTTTCTTTGTATTGGTTTGCAAGTTTGGTTGTTGTTTCAAAATCATAACCCAATATTTGTACCTCCATGGTAGAACCTCCGGTCATACCGCCTTGTTGACCTCCGGCTGTAACAGTATATTTTGCAACCTCAGGATAAGACTCTATTTCATCCCTCATTATATCAGACATCTGATAAATAGTCCTATCTCTGTCTGCAATATCTACAAACTTCATACGGAAAGAAATATAATTATCTCCTGTGGTTTGCATCAAAGAATAAGCGTTGTCCTCATCATCAGAAGGAGTACCTACGGTATAGGTCATATTCTTCATTTCAGGGAATGTTTTCCTTGCATAACTATAAAAACGCTCTGCTATTTGTTTGCTTCTTTCCACACTTGCTCCGGCAGGAAGTTCTATACTACCGCTTATTTGAGCATTATCTGAGGCTGGGACAAAGTCCGTACCTATAAACTTAATCAATACCAACGAAAGAGCGAAAATTGCAAATGCCATGATTATGGTACTTGGTTTGTGTCTGACGCACCAAGAAAGAATCTTTTCATATACGTTGTCCAAAGCATCCAATTGACGCTGAATAGCATCACGCAATTTTGTAAGGAAATTTACTTTTTTAACAGCAGAGTCTTCCTTTTTAATGTTTTTGCGTTTATAGATAATGGAGCAAAGCATAGGGGTAAGGGTCAAGGCACATATAATGGATACCACCATAATTATACACATCATCCAACCCAACTGCTTAAACATAATACCTGCCATACCACTAAGCATAGTGAATGGGAAGAAAACGGCTATCAAAGTCAAAGTGGAGGCAACAACGGCGGTTGCAACCTCATTTGTTCCATATATAGCAGCCTCTCTCGGTGCGGCACCTCTTTCTATATGTTTGGTAACGTTTTCCATTACCACTATGGCATCGTCCACCACCATACCAATGGAAATGGTCAAAGCAGACATTGAAATAATATTAAGCGTATTGCCCGAAGCAAACAGATAAATAAACGCTCCTATCAAGGAGACAGGTATTGTGATAATAACTATCAAAGCCGCTCTCCATTGTCCAAGGAAGTACATAATAACGGCAATGACAAATACAAAAGCAAGAATAATCGTCTCCTTCAATGAGTTAATGGAGTTAATAATGTTATCCGTAGAATTCATTACCTCTGTTATGTTAATATCAGAAGGCAAATTCTTTTTAATAGACGGCATTGCCGCGTTTATCTTGTTCATAATGTCAACAGAATTTGCTCCATTTTGCTTGGAAACAACCACTGTTGCACCTCTCTTGCCATTTACATAACTTTCCTGTACTTTTTCTTGCAAAGAATCTCTTACCGTTGCAACGTCTCTCAAATACACAGGCTTATTACCAACAGAAGATACCACTATATCATTCAAAGGTTCGCTTTCCTTATATTCGCCCTCTATACGCAAGGTATAAGACTCATTACCAATGTAAAATCTACCCGAAGGGGTATTTAAGTTTTCTGAAGCGATTCTGCCACCGATAGACTCTACCGTTAGGTTGTACGCCTCCATTTTTTGAGGGTCAACAAGGGCAACAATTTCTCTTTGAGGAGCACCTGAAATAGAAACCGAACCCACTCCTTTTATTCTCTGCAAAGGATTTGAAAAATTGTCATCCAATATTTTGTAAAGTCCTGCCATACTTTCTTTTGCATCCACCGAATAAATAACTACCGGCATCATGGAGGTAGACAATTTGAATATCATAGGAGACGAAGCACCATCGGGCAAACTCATTTTTATCATCTCCAACTTATCTCGCATATCATTAACTCCGGCATCCAAGTCAGTACCCCAGTTAAACTCAACAGTAACAATAGAAACATTGTCCTTGGAAGTGGAAGTTACCTGCTTTAAATCGTCCACAGTAGAAAGAGAGGACTCCAATATTTTTGTAACATTGGTCTCCACATCCTCGGCACTCGCATTTGGATAGGAAACGATGACCATTGCCATATTCATATCAAAATCCGGCATCAGGTCTATGCTTAATTTACTATAGGAAAAGATACCCATTATCATCACTGCTATGAAAGCAATGGATACCAAAACAGGTCTCTTTACCGATGATTCATAAACACTCATTGTTATTATATTTTTATTTGTGTTATTACTACTTTATTTAACTATTACAACCTTGGAACCGTTTTTCAATTTGTTTTGGTCGGATATGACAACTTTTTCGCCTTCGTTTACTCCGTCCAAGATAATATATTTGTCTCCAAGTCTCTTGCCTAAGGTTATTTTTTTGTATTCCAAAGAGTTATTTGCAGTAACCACATATATGTACTTGTCATTTGTTCCATTTTGTTTGATAACGGCTTTGTCCGAAACCATTATCATATTTGCTCTACCAAGATTCAACTCTGCTCTGCCAAACATACCGGGACGCAATTTTTGGTTGGCATTGGTAAATTCTGCCTCAACATAAAACGTTCTTGAATCAGGGTCTATTGTTGGAGATATCAAAGAAATTTTACCTTTAAACTCCTCTTCTCCAAAAACCTCGACTTTGGCTGTAACCTGCATACCTACTTTTACTTTGGCATAAAGGCTTTCATTAACGGAGAATTTTAATTTAACAGGTGAAATTTGCATAACCTGAAGTATAGGAGAAGAACCTGCAACGTCTCCGTTGTCAAAATTTCTCTGAGTTACAACACCGCTTATAGGTGAGGTCAAGGTTATGTTTTCTTTTAAGTTTTGAATATTCTTTTTTGCAACATCATATTGCACTTGAACTTGGTCTACTTGTTGCTTGCTTGCACCACCGGATTGATACAAAGCCTTGATTCTATTCAATTCCACTTGCAAATTGTCCAATTGGGTTTGAGCGGTTGCCACACTTGTATTTTCCATTTTTACCAAGGTCTGTCCTTTGGCAACTCTGTCTCCGACCTCTACATAAATTTTTTCTATTCTCGTACCGCCGGCAGAGGAAATGTAGTTTTTGTATTTTGCCTCCACTGTAGAGGTAAAATCAAAGATTTGGTCAACCTCTTGCATTGTTGCGGTTTCTACTTGAACTTTTTGAGTTTCGTCTGCTTTCTTTTCTACCTGTTTGTCAGAGCAAGCAGTAGCAAACAAAGATGTAAGGGTTACTATTGACAGTATTCTTATTATATTCTTTTTCATTGATGTCTGTTTTTATGTCGTTTATTTAACTCTATTTTTTTACAATTATTTTATTTGTTTAAAGTATAAATTTTATTTGGCAGTGTCATATCTTCCCAAAACTTGCTCCAATGTTGCCTCAGCAATCAAATAATTATACAAAGCTTGTTGATAATTAAGACGGCTTTGAGTCAATGCAAGTTCGGAGTCATTGAGTTCAAGTATTGTTCCCGAACCTGTGTTGTAGCGTACTTTTGCTATTTCATACCCTTTTTCTGCCTGAGCAATGGCTTCTTTGTTTACAAGAAGTTGTTCGTTTGCAGTACGCATATTATCCAAAGCAGAGGTTATCTGTAGGTCTTGAGCCTCAGAAACATAATCTCTTTGCAATTGCAATTCTTTCAAAGACAAACCAACCTGCTTGGTTTTGTTTATTATGGTATTTCCGTTAAAAATAGGTATACTCAAAGTCAAACCGACAGCAGCACTGCTTACCCATTTGTAATCTTGAAATTTAAAATCCTCCGCCTGCGTTTGATAAACATATTGACCAAACGCCGAAAGTGTCGGCAAGTGTTGGTACTTGGTCATTTTCAAAGAATGTTGCAGGCTTTGTATATTCAAGTCCAACTGTCTAAGGGTGGAGTTGTATTGTGTCAGTCTGTCATTTTCGTATTTTTCCAAAAGTTTTAGATTATCCTCATAATCAACCAACTGCTCTTTAACTCCTATTTCTTGCTCCATAGGTATGGAGAGCAACATTTTAAGTTGAAGTTTGGCCAATTCCACTCCGTTTTTGGCTGAAAGATAAGAAGGGTTAAGATTGTTTACCTGTACCTGAGCCCTTATATAATCATACTCGGAAGAAACACCTTGCTCGTATGATATTTTGGTTGTTTGAAGTGTTGTCTTGGCATTATCTATACTTTGTTGCAATACTCTAAGACTCGACTCGGCAAGCAAAACACCAAAATAAGCATCCGTTACTTGTTTTCGCATATCTATTTTTGATGCCCTTGCCTGTTCCAAAATAAGGTCCATCTCTGTTTGTTTGCTTTTCAATTGTTCCCACAAAGCAAAATTAACCAAAGGCATGGAAGCAGAAACAGTCCCAGTAAAAGAGTTTTTATAACCTACTTCCATATAACTCTTACCACCAAAGGCGGCAGACATATTTGCAGGCATAAACATAACACTCTTCATTACATTATTTGTGTATTGCCCCGTAGCAGAAACCGAAGGCAAAAGATTGCCCCATGTCTCTTTTTTTGAGTAATCAACTCGCTGTATTTCCAGCTCGGCTATTTTTATGGTAGGGTTCTTGTCCTCAGCCATACTCAAAGCAGTCTTAAGGTCTATATTCAAAACCTCGCCATTATTTTGAGCAACAGAAGAAAAACCTCCGCAAAAAGCAAGAAGGAAAAATAAAGCACTAAATGTTCGTGTTCGTTTTTTCATTTCGTTTTTCCCAATGTTTTTATTTAGTTAGTAAATTTGTATTTTTTTGCAATATGTATTCAGAAAGATAGTCTCTAAAATACTCATCGCAGGATTCCACACCTTTTTGGGTAGATACTCCTCTTAAAATAGTAAAAAAATGCGTCATAAAAAATTGTATTGTGTTTATCTCTACACCCATGAACTTTATAGTGCTTTGTCTCGGGTCGTTTTTTCCTCCCAATAAAAGAGCAAAAAGGATTTCTGTGGTCAGTTCCTCAAAAATATAACCTTCTTTTTGAGCATCCATCACCATTTTTCTTATTACAGTGTTCAAAAATTGTTCTTGTATTTCCAACAGTTCCTTTGCTATTTCCGGATATTGTTTTTTCAAATCATCAAATCGCGTCATGCTAATCAAAGCCGCATTTTTGATAAAAGAATGTGTTATTTTTAGTATTTTCTTTAAAGGATTGTCCTCTTGAGAAGCAAGGAGTTCCATTTTCTTGTGTTCCAAAAGCAAATAATACTTCAAAGTTTCTCTTATAATTTCACTTTTGGAAGAAAAATTTTCATACATGGTTCTTTTGGAGATACCTATATTATATGCCACTTCGTCCACAAGAATATCCTTGCAACTCTTTTGCATAAATAGTTTTACAAACTCCTCCATTATCCTTTCTCTTACTTCCATTGTTTATTTTATCAGAAACTTAATATTTATCAATTTTATTATATAATTATAAACAAACATTCAAAAATTTCATTTTGCAAAATTATACAAAACTTTTTAAACTAAAAAAGTTTTTTAAGTTTTTTTTTTAAATTATCATAAAAATGGGTAAAAATAGTAAAATCCGTTTACTGATTATCAATGAGTTACAAAATAAATTTTTGCACGCGTTTGGTCATGTCTGTTTTTCTTCGTAACTTTGCATAGAGAAATACCCTTAGCACAAAATTCCTAATTTTCATCTTTGTAACTACTTGATAATCAATAAAAACAAAACGGCGTTTTATTTTATCGAAACGCCGATTCGTCGAAATGAATCGGCGTTTCATTTTCACAAAACGGGCGAAGAAAAAATTTTTCATTCAAAAAACCGCTCGAAAACGCTGAAAATGACCATTTTTGCCCGATTTTGACCCTTAGAAAAAGGTTAAGTAATTGATAATCAATAGCAGCACCCCTATTTTTTACTTTTTAGTACCCATCAATTAAATTTCCTGAAAAAATATTTTCAGGCACAGCCTGTTTTATATGGGCGGAGCCATTACTTTTCTTATTGGTTAGCATAGGTTAGTTATTTTGGGGTATGATAAATTGACATAATGGCAGAGCCGCACCCATTGGGTGTTTTTTAAGGGCAAAGCCGTTACTTTCTTTGTGGGGTTTGATGGGGTTTAATAAAAAATGTAGCAAACTTTTTTAAGTTTGCTACAACAATTAAAAGTGTGTTAAAACTTGGATAGTTGTGAATGTTTTTTAGTCATTCACTTTTTTTTATTCTCCCTTTACTCTTTTGAGTTGTTTTGAGAGTTTATTCTTGTTCTTTTTTTGTGTTTTTTCTTAATTTGTAGGCAACACAACCACCTGTCAAACTTAATAATAAAGCGGTCGCTGTACCTATCGGCGATTGGTCTCGGTTTATTGAAAGTTGTTGTCTGTTTTCGGAGGTCGGTTGTACGTTTGGTGTTGGTGGCTGGGCTTCTATACTGCCGCCTATTACCATAAAACACA
>CAZITO010000008.1:0-45799 GCA_964542225.1 uncultured Bacteroidaceae bacterium
ACCTGACCAAACGCGTGCAAAAATTTATTTTGTAACTTATTGATTTTCAGTAAACGTACCCGTTGGTGTTTTATAAGGGCAAAGCCATTAATTTCCATTAATTTTTACCTCTTTTTGATAAGTTATAATGGGTTGTTATGAGTTGTAATAGATTACATAGAACGAGCCATTATTTTGTGGTTTTGATAAGTTGGCATAAGTTGTGATATGAGTCATTGTGGGCTTTGTTTTACTATAAATCGCATTGCAGTAATTCATCCACCACTTGTTTTACTCCCGTGGAAGCCTTTTCTTGTATGAAAGTTATATTGCTTAAATCGGCTTCGGGACGTTTGGGGTCTATAAGATATTTTTTGCAGTTTTTTTTACAATAGTGCATCAAACCTGCGGCAGGATAGACAACCAAAGAAGTTCCGACAATAATGAGTATATCAGCATTTTCACACAGTTTTGCAGCATTTTCTATTTCAGGCACAGCCTCGCCAAACCAAACAATAAAAGGTCTAAGCATTTGTTTCCTTTTATCCACATCCATAGGTGTTATATCGTGATAACCTATTTCATAAATTTCTTGTTTATCAGAGCGAGAGCAAGCCTTTGTCAATTCTCCGTGCAAATGAATAATATGTTTGCTTCCCGCTCTTTCGTGTAAGTCATCAACATTTTGAGTTACAATGTTTACATTATATTTTTCTTCTAATCTTACAAGTTGTTTGTGTCCCTCGTTTGGCTCTACCTGAGTGAGTTGTCGCCTTCTTGCATTATAAAATTTTGTTACCAATTCCTCATCTTTCTCAAAGGAATCAAAGTTTGCCACATCTTCTATACGATAGTTTTCCCACAAACCGTTACTATCTCTAAAAGTGCTTATACCACTTTCTGCACTAATTCCCGCTCCCGTCAATACTACTATATTTTTCATAAAAATAATCTATACTATTTTATATCGTTCTGATTTTACCAAATCAATACTATTATAATTATTCTCTTCCTTAAAATCATATTGCCATATGTAGTAAATATTTTCATTACCTATATTTCTTTTTTCAAAAAATAACGGAATTACTTCTTTATTTGTATTTATTTTCCACTGTCTGAATGGGTAATATAATTGCCTTATAATAGTATCAGTTGTATTAGAATTTTTTGCCTCTATTAAAACAATCTTATCTTTTCCTTCATAACCGGCATCAACTTCGGTTTGAACACTTTCCACTTCTATAATATTGCTTCCGACTGTGAAAGAAAATTTAGGCGTATAATGCCGTCCTCTTATAGTAAGGACTAAAGAAGTATCATCTATAAATGTTCTAATTAAAGAATTAGCATAAGCAAAGTCTAAGGTTTGCATTTCTGAGTTTCCGACAAGAGAACTTTGCAACTCAAAATCAAGTTGTTTTGAGTATGTTTTAATTGGTGATTTTATATCAGGTATATCAACATAGCCTTCACCTTTTAGTATACAATAAACTCCGTTGCGTTTTGGCAAAATAAATAAATCATTATCTACAAAAATTTTTGGACGATCTTTTCTTGCATCTTGTTTGCACAATATTCTAACTTCTTTTTCAGTCGTCTTTTTAAAATTTTGACAAGATTGTTTTATTTGCTCTGCGGTTAATTCAAAGGCAGATTTAGAAAAATCGTGTGAAAGTATTTTATAATCTCTAAATATTTTTTCCCAAGAATTATTGTTTGCCATATATAAAAATTAGTTATTTGTGTTACTTATCATTAGTTCCTGTATCTTACCACGTTTAGTTATATCTGAATTAACCATACGTAATGCCAATACTCTATGAATATTATACATAGAATATAAATCATCAAAAAAATTATCCTTATTCGTTTTTGTATTCACATCTGAATTGCTTAATAAAAAGTAACCCCCTGTTGCAGAAATATCATTACAAAACCTATGTAATCTTATCTGGTCTTTATCTGAAAAATTTTCTTTTGAATAGGCAGTAAAAGAAGATGTTTTTGTTAACGGTTTGTAGGGTGGGTCAAGATAAAAGAAGGATTTTTCATTGGCATAATTCAATGTTTGGGAAAAATCACCTTGTAAAATTGTAACATTTTTTAGTAAATTATGGCATAAAATAATATTTTCTTTATTGCAAATAGAAGGATTTACATATTTGCCAAAAGGTACATTAAACATTCCGTTATTATTTACCCTATATAAGCCATTAAAACAAGTTTTATTTAAAAAAATAAACAAAGCGGAATTTGTAACGATATCTTCTTTCTTTGTATTAAAAATTTCACGCTGTTGTAAAAAATATTCTTTTCTTCTTTCTGCTGTCTTACTAATATACTCCTTTTCAAAACTGCTTAAAATAGAAATAAGTTTATTAGGTTGTTGTTTTATTGTTTTATAAGTATTTATTAATTCTAAGTTTATATCATTAATAACAGCATGTTTGATATTTGAAAAATTTTGCAATAACCAAAACAATACAGCACCTCCGCCTATGAAAGGTTCTACGTATGTTATTTCTTTTTTTTCAAAAAGTTTTTTTGGTAATAGAGACTCAATATCGGATAATAATTGAGTTTTACCTCCTACCCATTTTACAAATGGTTTTGCCAATGTGTTTTTACTCTGTTTCATTTTGTTTGGTGTTTATTATGTTTTGGGTTAGAAGTTTGTATATCTCTTGTAATGAGGGTGAAAGCAAAGAAAGATGCTCTTTTATAATATTATAATCCTCTCTTATGGCAGGACCTGTTTGACAATATTTTGGGTCTTTTTTATCTTTAATGGCTTCAAGGGTTCTATCAATCAAAGGATAAAGAATTTCCAAATTCAAATCTGCCTCTTTTAGAATATTATAAGAGATATGAAAAAGGTAGTTGGTAAAATTGTTTGCAAATACGGCGGCAAGATGAATTTTTTTTCTTTGTTCATCAGTAAAAGAGTAGTGTAGAGGAGATAGTGCTAAAGCAAGAGTTTCCAATTTTTTTTCTGCCCAAGTGTTATTTGCCCAAGTACATAAAGAAACACAGGAAAAATCTATATCAATATTTTTTTTAAGACTTTGAAGCGGATAAAAAGACCCGTAATTAGAGCACAAAGACTGCAAAAAAGACGTTTCCATAAAACCGCTGGTATGCACAAGTATTTGTTTCGCAGATAATTTTTCTTTCAAATCTTGTAAAATATGTGATACCACCTCTTTTATAACCATATCCTTTACAGCCAAAATTATAATATCAGAGGTAAAATCTTTTTTGTCAAAGGTATTGTGAGAGGAAATGGTTTTCACTTCAAAGCCTTTGTCTTTCATTGCTTTGTAAAAATGTGTTGCCACATTGCCTTTGCCAACTATGGTTATGGAAATCATAAATTATTGATTCTGTTTTTGCAAAAGTTCTTCTATGAATTTTCTATCATTGCTAAGTCTCGGTACTTTGTGCTGTCCCCCAAGTTTACCTTTATCTTTCAGCCAATTATAAAACAAATCTTTTTTAGCAATGTGTACTATTGGCATTTTAAGTACTAAGTCTTTGTATCTTTTGGCTTCATAATCAGAATTGACCTCCTGCAAAGCCTTGTCAAAAACACTTACAAATTTTTCCATATCAAGTGGTTTTGTCTTAAATTCAATAATCCACTCGTGTCTATTTACGTCATTTATTTTATCTTGATAAGGTGCTCCCGTGTATTCCGATATTTGAGTTTCCGTTTCTTTGCAGGCAATACTCAAAGCCTTATCCACATTGTCAACAATAACCTCTTCACCACAAAGATTTATATAGTTTTTGGTTCTGCCTGTGATTTTGAAACGATAGGGCGTTTTTTCGCAAAAACAAACAGTATCTCCTATCATATATCGCCAAAGTCCTCCGTTTGTAGAGATAACCATAGCATAATTTTTGCCCAATTCAACATCTGCTAATGGTATAATGCGTTTGTTTTCTTTTTCCAAATCCTCAAAGGGAATAAATTCGTAATAGATACCATAGTCCAAAAGTAAAAGCATGGCATCCGAATCTGTTCTATCTTGCAAACCAAAAAAGCCCTCGGAAGCATTGTAGGTCTCCATGTAATTCATAGTGGAAGGAAGTATTTTTTTATATTGCTCCATATAAGGCGTGAAACTTACTCCACCATGAAAATATACTTCCATATTTGGCCAAATTTCTTCTATTTTCCTGCCTGTATATTCTATAACTCTATTTAACAGGACAAGCATCCAAGAAGGAACTCCGGACAGAGAAACAACATTTTCTTTGCTTGCACTATTGACCATAAGTTTGAGTTTTTCTTCCCAATCGGGCATAAGGGCAATTTCTTTTTTTGGTACTCTAAACCATTCAGCCCAAAAAGGCAGATTATTGATAATAATGGCAGAAACATCACCACAAAATATGTTGTTATCATAGGCATTATCTTGTTTGGAACCTCCAAGAGCAAGAGAAGCACCGGAAAATATGTTGCTGTTTGGATGGTTGTTGCAATATATACTCAACATATCTTTGCCTCCTTTATAATGACAATCCTCCAAAGTTTCTTTGCTTACCGGTATTAATTTGCTTTTACTTGCGGTTGTGCCACTTGATTTGGAAAACCATTTTATATCACTGTTCCATAATATATTTTGTTCGCCTTTGAGAATGCGAGTAAAAAAAGGCAAAAGAGAGTTATAATCATTCAAGGGAACACGGTTATTATAAGTTGCTTCGTCTTTTATTGATTTGTAGTCATAATATTTTCCCCAAACAGTGTCTTTTGCTGAGTCTATGAGTTGGCAAAATACTTTGTGCTGCACATCTATAGGATTTTTCATAAAATTCTCTATCTGTGGCAAACGCATCAACATTATTTTACTCATTAAGGTATTGAAAGGCATATACTATTTTTTATTTAAATAACTAATTTTGTGTTTTTTCTTTTTTATTGATAGGGTATTCTATTCTTACATGGTAAATACTTTGTAATTTGTGTTTAAGAATTTTTCTTATTTTATCTATATCGGCAAAAGTTATATTTGCATTATTATATTGATTATCTTGTATTTGTCCGTTAATTATGTTGTCTACAAGTTGATTTATGTTTTCTTCCGTATGCTCTTTCAAGGAACGTGAAGCCGCTTCCACGCTATCCACCATCATCAAAACTGCTGTCTCTTTGGAAAACGGACGAGGGCCTTTATAAGAAAATTTAGACTTATCTACTTCTGCATCAGGGTGTTCGTTGATTTCTTTGTAATAAAAATATTTTGTTGTACTTGTGCCGTGATGAGTGCGAATAAAATCTACAATAGGCTCCGGTAACTTATATTTGTGGGCAAGTTTCACTCCGTTGCTTACGTGGGAAATAATTATTTGAGAGCCTTCTTCATTGGTCATATCATTAAGGGGGTTTGTGGAACCTGATTGATTTTCTATAAAACACATAGGCATCATGATTTTGCCTATATCATGGTGTAAGGCACCCGCTCTTACAAGCAACGAATTTCCTCCTATTTGATGAATAACATCTTCGGCAATATTGGCAACTTGTATACTATGCTGGAAAGTACCCGGTGCTTTGTTGGACAGTTCTCTCAAAATTTTGGTATTTGTATTGCAATATTCCATAAGAGACATTTCACTAACCAAACCAAACATCTTTTCTAAAATAAAAACTATAGGAAAAGCAAAAAGTATCAATATGGCGTTGATGGCAAAGTAAATAAAACGATTGATATCCAATTGTTTTAAATCCATGCTTCCTTGTATAAAACTCATTGCAAGATAGATAATGGAGTAAGTAAAAAATATAATCAAAGCCGTATTAAAAAATTCTGCTCTCTTTTCTAAATGCTCCACGCTCAGTATGGCCATCATACCAACAATTAGTTGGTAAAAGACAAATTCAAAACTATTGGGTACAGAAAAACCTATTATTATGATTAAAACCAAAAATACATATAAAGATGTTTTTGTATCAAAAAATGTTCTTATAAGTATAGGTGTCAAGCAAAGAGGTACAACGTACAAATATTCTTGATTGAGTTTCATAACAAACATTGTCATAAAAATCATTAGTAAAACAACGGTATAGATAAGAAGAATTTTTTTGTTGTTAAGAAATATGCTTTTATCTGTGTTGTAAAGAAACAGGGTCATTGCCCCCAACGAAATAACGACCAAAAGATATTGTCCGAAATTGGAAAGTATATTGGCTGCTGTGCTTTGATTAATCCCTTCATATTCTGCTCTTAAAGAAGAGAGTATTTGATATTTTTCGTCGGTTATTCTTTCACCCTTGGCTATTATGTTTTCGTTCTTTGCCACCATACCTTTGACAATTGAAATATCTGCAATTTGAGAAGCCAATATTTTCTCGGTCTTTTCTTTGTTGTAAATAATATTGGGAGATAGATTTTTTATAAGAATATCCGCTACAAATTTATAATCACTTATATCCTTAAAGTTTTGACGAAAATACATATTTACAACCTCGTCCAAATCTTTTTTATTATAGAAATCGTAACTGTCGTATTCTTTTGCTATGTTTTTGTCTATAACTACTATGGAATTGTTTACAAATTTATTATTATCCTCCTTATAGCCCGAAATAATACCGTGCGTAAATATTTTTTCTATTATATCGTCTGTTTTATATACAACATTGTCTGTTTGTAGGGTGGAAAGATTGTTTTTTTTACATTGCAGGACTACTTCTTTGTTTATTTGTTCTGTTATTTTGTTGACTACGTTTTTATTGTTATCAAAATACAGTTTTCTATTGTCGGAGAGTTCTTTTTTTTCCTTCTCTATATCCTTCTCTGTTTTTTTTATGGCGAAATCAAAAGGCGATATCAAAGACTCGTGTTTCCAAAAATCTCCTTTTTGAAATTCGTACTTAAATGAGGATTTGGTCGGAGTCAATAATACTATTACTCCGGCTATAACCAACACTTGAATTACTCTGTTGATATATACAAATATCTGCCTTTTGTTTGATAAAATATTCATTGTAAAGAAATTATGTTAAACCTTTTCTTTGATTTTTTTTGTCAAAGCAGAACAGAATACAAAATCATTCAAATACTGGTTATCAGAAGAAAGTATATTATTGCTATTGCCTTGCCAAGAAAGTTTGCCTTTGTTTATGAATATAATATTTTCGCCTATTTCCATAACCGAATTCATATCGTGGGTATTTACTATGGTAGTCATATTAAACTCGTGCGTTATGTCCATTATCAGTTTGTCTATAAGTATGGAAGTAACCGGGTCTAAACCGGAATTTGGCTCATCGCAAAAAAGATATTTGGGTTGTGCCGCTATGGCTCTTGCTATGGCTACACGCTTACGCATACCTCCCGAAAGTTCGGAAGGAAACATTTTATTAACACCTTTCAAATTAACTCTTTCCAAACAATACTCCACTCGTTCCAATCGTTCCTTTCTTTTCTTTTTGGTAAACATACGCAAAGGAAACATAATATTCTCTTCCACATTCATAGAGTCAAACAATGCACCTTCTTGAAAAATAAAACCTATATCTTTTCTTAACTCTGCTTTTTGTTCCTTGGTCATATTTGAAAAAACTCTTTCATCATAGGAAACAAAGCCCTCCTCCGGTTGATACAATCCCGCTATGGTTCTAAGCAAAACTGTCTTTCCACTGCCGGACTGACCTATGATAAGATTGCATTTGCCCGGCATAAAAACAGTATCAATGTCGTTCAGAATCTTTCTCTCACCAAAATACTTGCTTATATGTGATACTTTTATCATAGCCGTCTAATTAAATAAAGAGGTTATCAAAATGTTGAAAATCATTATAACGATACTACTTTGAACTATGGCTTTTGTGCTTTCTTGTCCGACTTCCACACTTCCACCTTTTAGGGTATATCCCCTATAACAAGCAATGGAAGATATAATTAAAGCATTTATTATTGCCTTTACCATGGCATAAACTATTTCTCCCGTACCAAATTCCAAACGTACTCCTTCCACATAGTCAAAATAAGTTATAATTCCCATAGGCAAGGCTCCGACAAGCCCTCCTATCAAAGCCGAGAAAATACTCATTATCATAAGCAGAGGAAAAAATATCAAACAAGCAACTATTTTGGGCAAAATAAGATATGAAGCCGTGTTAACTCCCATAACCTCCAAGGCATCAATTTGCTCGGTTATTCTTTGAGTACCAAGTTCGGAAGCAATACGAGATGCACATTTACCGGCAAGTATTAAGGAGATTATTGTTGGAGCAAGTTCCAAAACTATGGCTTTACGCGAGGCAAAACCATAAACCCAATTAGGATACATAGGACCATTAATGTTAAGCAACAACTGTATAACAATGGCGGCTCCGACAAATATACTTATTATTAATACAATAATTATACTATCAATACCCAATGCTTTCATTTCAAAGCCCATACGACTCAAAAAAACTCTGCTGTTTTGTGGTCTGCTAAAGGCTTCTTTCATTAAAAGCACGTACTCTCCCAATTCCCTTAAAAAATTCTTAATTTTATTCACTTTTTTCTGTTACAATAGTTCAAATTTTAGTTTCTTGTCTTTTCCTTTCTGTATGCTTATCTCTATTTGTTTTTTCTCTTCTTTGTTTTCCAAAAGTAACTCAGCCAAAGTATCTTCTATTTCTCTTTGTATTGCCCTCTTGATAGGACGAGCACCAAAAGCCTTTTTAACATCCAATTCCAAAATATATCGTTTCGCTCCCTCGGTTATTTTAATAGAATATCCCAAATTGGTTAATCTTTTTTCCAAACTTTTTAATTCCAAATCCACTATTTGCAACAATTCCTTATCCCCCAAAGTATTAAAGAATATAATATCATCTATACGATTTAGAAACTCCGGTGCAAAGGTCTTTTGTATATCTTTGTTTATTACATTTTGATTTAGTTGGTTAATGTTGTCCTCTATGTGAGTTGTGGAAAAGCCCACACCTGTACCAAAATCTTGTAAAGTCCTTGAGCCAACATTGGAAGTCATTATTATCACCGTGTTTTTAAAGTCCACTTGTCTTCCTTGAGAATCGGTAATGTGTCCTTCGTCCAATATTTGCAAAAGAATGTTGAATACATCTTTATGTGCTTTTTCTATTTCGTCAAAAAGTATTATGGAATAAGGGTGTTGTCTTACAGATTCTGTAAGTTGTCCTGCTTGGTCATAACCGACATATCCCGGAGGTGCTCCTATCAGCCTTGATACAGAAAACTTCTCCATATATTCGCTCATATCTATGCGAATGAGATTTTTTTGCGAATCAAACAAGTATTCTGCCAAAGTTTTAGCCAAATAAGTTTTTCCCACTCCCGTAGCACCAACAAACAGAAACGAGCCTATAGGACGATTAGGGTCTTTTAATCCTGTACGAGAGCGTCTTATTGCTTTGGAAATCTTTGCTATGGTATCGTCTTGACCGATTATCTTTTGTTTAAGAATGTTTTCCATATTAAGCAAGCGAATGGTCTCATCTTTGGAAACTTTGTTTATCTCTACTCCTGTTATATTTGCTATAACTTTTGCAATATCCTCTTCGGTTATTACAATAGGGTTATCGGTTATTTGATTGTTCCAATCTTCTGTTTGTTTTTTTACCTCTTCTTCCAACTCAGTAAGACGGTATTTTATAGCATTGGCTTTCTCAAACTCTTGATTCTTAACGTACTTTTCTTTTTCAATCTTTATATTTTCTATTTCCTGTTGCAAATCCAAGATGTTTTGAGGCAACTTAATATTCAAAACGTGGGCTTTCGCACCTGCTTCGTCTAAAACATCTATGGCTTTGTCCGGTAAAAATCTATCTGTTATATATCTTTGAGAAAGTTTTACACATGCCTCTATGGCTTGAGGAGAATATTTTACCTTGTGAAAATTCTCGTATGAGGATTTGATATTGTTTAATATGGTTATGCTTTCTTCAATGTTTTCCGGCTCTATCTGTATTTTTTGAAAACGCCTGTCCAAAGCCTTATCTGTTTCAAAATATTTGCGATACTCCTCTATAGTTGTGGCTCCTATACATTGTATTTCTCCTCTTGCAAGCGCAGGTTTTAAAATATTGGAAGCATCCAAACTACCTTCTGCACCGCCTGCTCCTATCATGGTATGAATTTCATCTATGAATATAATTATCTCCGGATGATGTTGCAATTCAGAAATAAGACCTTTAAGTCTTTCTTCAAATTGACCTCTGTATTTAGTGCCTGCAACAACGGAGGCAAGGTCTAATGTATAAATTACCTTGTTTGCAAGAGTGTAAGGTATATTTTTGCTAACTATTCTTTGGGCAATTCCTTCCACTATGGCACTTTTACCGACACCGGCTTCGCCTATAAGTACGGGATTGTTTTTCTTTCTCCTGCTAAGTATTTGAATAATTCGGTCGGTTTCTTTTTCTCTTCCTACGACCGGGTCTAATTTGCCATTCAAAGCGGCAACAGAAAGGTTTTTGCCAAAATTGTCCAAATAAGGAGTGTTTTCCTTATCTGAATTCTTTTTTCTTTTGGAAGGTTTGCGTACAATATCTGCCACATTTTGTTCCTCTGTGTTTTCTCCGTCTATATTTTGAAAATTTATGGCAGGTATCACTATCTCAAAACTTTCGGTTTTAATTATAGGAGTGTGTCCTTGTGTTTTATTATGAGAATTAAAGTGGTCTAAAACAGCGTCGTAATTGATGTTGTATTGTTCAAATACGCTTTTTACAGGAGATTCTTTCAATTTGCATATACCCAATACTATATGTATTGTGCCTATGGTTTGAGAAAAAATCACCTTTGTAGAAAGTCTCGCCAACATTATAGCCTCTGTTGCTGTGTCAGAAAAAGGAGTATTGTTTTTGCCATCAGGCTGTATTTTTAAAGTTGTATCTTTTTCTGTTATTTCTTCTATTTGTTGCTTAAATGTTTCCATATCATCAACGAAATCGCTTATGATTTGAAAGCCATAGCAAGCCTTGTTTCTTAATATACCAAGTACTATGTGTCCGACTCCAATTTGAGGACAATTTAAACGTGATGCCTCATCTGTGGCATTTTTCATTACCTCTTGAGCATTCTTTGTGAAACTCTTCATCATCTGTTTTTTCCTTCTGCTATTTTTATAAAATAAGTAGTAAAACAAAGTGCAAATTTAATAAAAAAACTTCTATTTTGTGGGATTAAGCGTTACTAACTTTGTCATATCGTTCCAAAAATTAGACCAAGATTTTCCTACGCAAGTAATGTTGTCAAAACTTATTTCTTTGCACATTCCGGCACAAACACTCAATGCCATAACCATTCTGTGGTCATCATAGGAAACAAAACTCGGTCGCATATTTTTATCTATTTCCCCTTTCTCTACCATAAACACTTCCTCTTTAGCCCAACATCTATTCCCCATTTTGTTTAGTTCTTTCGTAATATTTGCCAATCTATCAGATTCCTTTACCCTTTGTGTTGCAAGCCCTATGATTTTTCCCTTTACCCCTTTGCAATACATACAAACAGCCAAAGGTAAAAAAACATCTGGCGTACTTGTTAAATCAAATTCAAATTTCTTGCCATTGTTGAATAAAGAATCATTATATGACAAAATGGCATAATTTTCCTTAAAAAAAACTTCAACACCAAATTGCTTAAAAATATCTATTGCCTTAAAATCTCCTTGCAACTCACTTGAAAACAAATTTTCTATTATAACATATTTCAATTTCCATACACTGACAAAGGATAAAACAAAACAAAGAGATGAATAATCTTTTTCTACTTTGGTATGGTGAAATTGATATTTTGACTGTTTGGAAAGAATAAGATTGTTGTCTATTTTTATTTCTGCTCCAAATTTATTGGACAATAAAACAGTTTGTTCTATATAGGGGAAAGAAACTTGATTTGTGGGTATTTGCAAGGACAAGCCTCCTTTTATATAGGGAGATATCAATAATAAAGCACTTACTATCTGGCTTGTAAGATTATTTTCTATTGGTATTATTTCCTTACTTTGCAATTCTTGACCTTTTATTGTTAAGGGAAAGGGGTGTTGAGTATTCCGATACGTTATATCGGCTCCGAGTTTTTGCAATATTTTTAACAAGTTCAATATTGGTCTTTCTTGCATTCTTGGACTTGTTCCCACTGTCCAAACACCTTTTGTTATACACAATAGAGATATAAGAAAACGCGTTGTCGTGCCGGCATTTTTGCAAAAAAACACATTATTTGTTTTGTTTTCTATTTGAGTCAAAAAAGTATTCAACAATTCAGTATCTTCACTATCAGACAAATCGTCAATATTTCCTTTTATTTTGGACAAGTGTCTGATAATAAGCAAACGATTGCTAATGCTCTTTGATGAAGGTATAGATAGTTTTATTTCTTCGTTGACATCTATTTTTTTTGAAGTAACAATAAAGTTACACATCTTCTCTTTCTTTCTTTAAGCCGTATTCTATAATTTTCCTATACAAAGTTCTGTCGCTTATACCTAATTCCTCTGCAGCCTCTTTTCTCTTTCCATTATGTTTTTTCAAAGCATCTATTATGGCTTGTTTTTTCAAATCTCCTATGTTTAAATTTTGGTCATTGTTGAGTTCTATGTCTATGATATCGTTTTGTTCGTTGTGATTGGTGTCTATCAAAGCAGGCGAGGAGAGATGAGTGTTTGTAATAATGGTTTTTACTATTTCTTTCAATTGGTCAAGTTCAATTCGTATTGACTCAATATCCTTTTTGTTTTGCAATATTATTTGGAGTATTTCGTCCTGTTGTCCCATATCTGTTTTGCTACTGTCAAATAATACAGGCAAAGATGCCTCCATTGGAATATATCTTTTAAGAGTTTGAGCATCTATGGAGCGAGAGGTCTCCACAATGGAAATTTGTTCGGCAATGTTTTTTAATTGTCTTACGTTACCTTTCCATTGGTATTGTTTTAAATATTCTCTCGCTTCTTCGGTCAAAGATATGTGCGGAATATGATATTTTTCTGCTTGGTCTACAGCAAATCTCATAAAGAGCATATAAATATCATCTTTCCTTTCTCTCAAAGGAGGAATGGTAATAGAAATTTGATTTAAACGATAATACAAATCCTCTCTAAATCTTCCTTGTTCTATTGCTTTTAAGAGGTTTACATTGGTTGCGGCAACTATTCTGACATCACAATGCAGAGGTTTTGAAGAGCCTACAGGTAAAAACTCGCCCGACTCCAAAACTCTCAACAATTTAACCTGCATACCCAAGGGCAATTCACCCACTTCATCCAAAAAAATAGTTCCCTTATCCGCTTCGGCAAAATAACCTTTGCGGTCTCTATCGGCGTTTGTAAAAGCGCCTTTTAAGTGTCCAAAAAGTTCGCTCTCTATTGTTCCCTCCGGTATTGCACCACAGTTGACGGCAATATATTTATTGTGTTTTCTTGCACTGCATTGGTGTATTATTTTAGAAAAAACCTCTTTACCGACTCCACTTTCTCCCATAACCAAAACACTCATATCGGTTATTGCAACTTTTGAGGCTATTTCAATTGCTCTGTTCAATTCCCTATTGTTTCCAAGTATACCAAACTTCCTTTTTATTGATTGTATATCCTCTGTCATCTCCATTGTTTTTTATATGAAAATATAACGTTACTACTCTTGTTTTTGTTGTATGGAAGATATAAAGGCTTTATTCAATAGGTTATTATACAGGGTGTTTATTTTAGTTTTGCTTGTTTTTGTTTGATAACTCTTCGGGTAAAATATGGCAAAACCAAAAGCCCGACAATAATATAAGGGTAGTATGTAAAAAGCCTCCAAACCAAAGCCAAAATTCCTTGCAATCCTTCGGGTAAAAATTCTTTAAGAAACAAAGGAAAAGCAAACTCTGCCACTCCGCTACTGCCCGGTGTTGGAGAAATACACAAAACAATCCACATTACTAATTGTCTACAATAAATAACAAAATTGTCAAACACTCCGCCTATATTTATATTAAAAGCCATTAAAACAAAATTCAAAACCAAAAACCTTGAAGACCACGACAAAACAGTAGCACCATAGACTTTTAACCAATACAAAAAATTCTTATCCTTAAATTCTTTGCTACTTGTGAGTATATCTTGCGAAAGTTTAACAAACTTGTTTTCCCAACGGACAAATAATTTTTTCTTTCCCATACATTGCAACCAATTGCTAAAACGTTTTGGCCAAACAAATATGGCAAAAAATATAAACAAAGTAAGCAATGTCATAAAACAATATCCTATTGCAAAAACATTTGTTTCAGAAAATTGAAGGCCTAAGACAGAAAATCTAAAACTTGTGGCAAAGGCAACTTTTGAGCCAATGAACAATACAACAAGAGGAGTTATAATAATGTAAAACAATTCATCCATAAGAGTTGCCAACATAACTATTGCCGTACTTCTGCCTGCTCCTATACCCTCCAATGGAATAATAAACAAAGCAACAGCCGAGCCGCCCACTGAAGTAGGAGTAACAGTGGAAGAAAACTCCCAAAGCATTATGATTTGAAAACATTTTTTCCATGATAGTTTTTTATCAGACAACAGACGTAAGCGCAACATATACATAAATTCTCTATTGCACTCAAACAGTATGGCTATGAAAATACAAACAAAAGAATAACAAGTAAAAACGGAACTAAGGTCGGAAAACAAATCTGCATTTTTGTTATACTCCCTTGCTATCATAAAAAATCCAACTCCTAATCCCAAAAGTACAGGTATTATGATTTTGTATAGGCTAAAAATCTTTAGAGGATTGTCTGTTTTTGTTGTCATAATTATTGTTGTTAAAGTGGTTTAGTGGTCGTATTCTCAACCAAATACTGCACTGTGGTTCTGTTTTTTTGCTCTATAAGCAAAGTTTTATTTTTAAGTATGTCGGTCGCAGATGCTTGATTGTAATGCCTAAGGGTTATGAGTTGAAGATGAGTATTGTATTTAATGTTGAAATTTTCTTTCAAATCCGATAATACCAATGGCAAAATATTAATATTTTCATCAAAACACACAGAAAAAGAAATTGCAGAATTTTGCATAAGATTGACTTTTATATTATTCTTAGCTAATACATTATAAATTAAAGCCATATTTTTTTCATCTATAAACGAAAAATCCTTTGGTGATATGGAAAGCAGTATTTGATTGTCTTTAAAAATATAGTTGGTTACCTTTGGTATTATCTCCTCTTGGTTGCAAATCTTGGTTCCTTCTTGCAATGGTTGAATAAAAGATTTGATAAACAATGGAATTGCAAGATTTTCCAATGGTTTGATTGTTTTTGGGTGAATAATGCTTGCACCATAATAAGAGAGTTCAATGGCTTCCCTGTAAGGCAAAGAAATTATTTTTGTTGTTTGTTCTATACGCTTGGGGTCGGCATTCAACAAACCGGGTACATCTTTCCAAATGGTCAAACTTTCAGCCTTTAAACAATAAGCCAAAATACTTGCCGAATAATCGGAGCCCTCTCTGCCGAGTGTGGTGCTAAGTCCTTCTTTTGTACCACCAACAAAGCCTTGTATTATAAGCGTATCATAGTGTTCAAAAAGTGGCAAAACTTCCTTTACAGCTTTTTCCTCTGTTTGTTTCCATAAAACAGAAGCATTGCGATAGTTGTTATCTGTTTTTACTATATCGGAGGCTGTTATCAATTTGTTCTTAATTCCATTAAAATTAAGATAATAGGAAACTATTGTAGTGGATATTTTTTCTCCATAAGAAACTATGCTATCATACAAAAAATTGTAATCAGTGGAATTGATACCATATAGTTTTTGTTCTATTTCTTTTATTATGCAATTCAGTATAGAAGAAACTTTTTCAAATTGTTCTCCATTGGGCAATAATTCTTGTAATAATTCTGAGTGATAGAGAGCAATTTCTGTAAGTTTGTTACTTAGTTTTTTTTCTCTATACCAAAGGTTTACAACTTCTTCTAATGCGTTGGTTGTCTTGCCCATGGCTGAAATTACCACTATACGTTTTTTTGTTGAAAGTTCTAATATATGTTTTACATTCTCTACTGCTTTGGCACTATTTACCGAGGCTCCTCCAAATTTTTCAACGAATATTTTCTCTGCCATAAAGATATATTTTACTCACTACTCTGAGTGCAAAGATACAAAATCTTTTTCTTTTCCATAAGTTACAAACAGGTTAGTATATGTTATTTAATATTGATGTTGCGACAAAGCCTATTATAAAATACCTTATATTGCTGTTTTTCCTTTATCTCACCTATGCAAACTTATTGTAACTAATAATAACTTTATAAAAAAAGACGCTTTTCTTTTTTTTGTAAGGAAAAGCGTCAAATGTTTTAGTTACAAGTTTTTTTATTCACCAAGGTCTTTTATGGTCTCGCCGTGGTCTTTTACTATCATACGATACCATTCTTTTGGATATTCTGGTTGTTTTGGAAATACGGCATCTCCCTCTCTAAATCCCGTCTGCTCAAACTTTCCGTCTTTTTCTTTCTTTATATTACCATCTATGTATTTAACCAATAGATAATTATAAAGATTTGACCACTCATTGAAAGTTTGTTCTGCCTTAGCCAATGAGAATTTTGTCAGTTCATTTCTCATTTGACTCTCATTCATACTCTTTATTTTGGCATCCAAAGATTCAACTTCTTTAATGAAAGAGTCTTCCAAACGATTTTGAACTTTTTGCAAATCAACAATCATATCGTTCCAACGGGTATAAACGTAGTTTGAAACTTGGTTAAACTTCCAAAAAGCAGAAGTAGGAGAGTATTCCGTCATAGAACCATTGCCTTCTTTGAAACAAAGAGGAGTCTCATTTATAGAACCATACATAGGTACATAAACAGTCTGATAAGTATCATCCACTCCAAACCAAAGAATACCTTTAGCTTTTGCAGGCATCCAATTACGAGTCTGTGCTACAAAGGAAAAACCTGTTTGTTGAGTTGAGGTTGCTCTTTCGTGTACATATTTTTTTCCATCAACCTCCCAATTCATAGGTCTCCAACGATAAGGACATTTGAAAGGTCCTGCTCCCAAATCCTTGCTCATATCCATAGGAGTTCCTTGATAATAATCTCTCATAAGATTCATAGCCTCTTTCACAGAAATTTTATGGTCAGGTTTTATCCATAATGGCATACGATTTTTCAAATCCTTGCCCATAGCATAGTTTTCATATTGTTTCATATTGGAATTTACCCTATTAAACATAGCATAAACTCTTGCTTCGCAACCTCTTGCACCCGAAAAATTCAAAGGAGCATATGTATCGGAAAAAGAAAAATCTTCGTCTTTGCCACTGTACCATCCTTTCATTCTTGCAAATTCTGCCACATCGTAGGCATAAACAGTCTCTACCTCAGGACGAAATATTTCCTTTAAGTTTTTGGAAGAGATGCTTGCAAAAGAGCCTTTCTTTTGCCAAGGGAAAGTAGTTATACGTGCTTGATTGGCGTGACCGCATACATACCCTTCAGGTACTCTTCTTGCAACCCAAACTCCGCCTTTTGTCCATTTTTTGTTGGCTTTGATACTTTTTACATTTCCTTTTTTGTCTTTTATGGTATCCATAATCGGTTTGCCTTTACCTATAAGTTCCATAATCCAAACCTCGTCTCCGTCTGCTATGGAAAAACTTTCACCCGAAGATGCATAACCGTAGGTCGCCATAAATTCAGCAATGGTTTTAATTGCTTCGCGAGCAGTTTTTGCTCTTTGCAAAGTAAGGTATATAAGCGAGCCGTAATCTATGCCGTCTCCGCCACTCTCACATTCGGGTCTGCCTCCGTAGGTTGTTTCGCCTATGGTCAATCCCCATTCGTTCATATTACCTACAGTGGTATAGGTTTGTGCCACTTGAGGAATTTTGATAAGCGGTCTGCCCGTATCCCATTCTATAACTTGTATCATTGTACCGGCAGGATATTGTGCGGCACGGTTATAATATAACTCGCCATAAAGAGTGTGCGAGTCCGCAGCGTAGGTTATCATTGTTGAGCCATCGGTTGTTGCACCTTTGGTAAAAAGAAAACTTGTGCAAGCAAAACTCATGGAAGAAAGTGTTATGCAAAAAGCAAAAAACACTCCGATTAAAATACTTTTTTGTCTCATATTGTTTATATTTTGTTATTATCCAAAGATATTTATTTTACAATTGTACCTATTTCCTCGCCATTGACAACTTTCATAAGGTTGCCCTCTTTGTTCATATCAAAAACATAAATAGGCAAATCGTTTTCTTGGCAAAGAGCAAAAGCAGTCAAATCCATAATCTTTAATTTCTTCTGCAAAGCCTCATCAAAAGAAAGAGAAGTGTATTTTGTCGCATTTTTGTCTTTCTCCGGGTCAGCACTATAAACACCGTCCACACGAGTTCCTTTTAGGATAACATCGGCTTTGATTTCTATTGCTCTGAGAGTAGAAGCCGTATCGGTTGTAAAAAACGGATTTCCAGTACCTCCGCCTATGATAACAACTTTGCCTTGTTCCAAACTTTGTATGGCTTTTTTTCTTGAGAAACTTTCACAAAAGGGTTCTATCCTCAGACCGCCAAGAAGGGAAGTGCTTACTCCTTGTCTTTCCAGTTCGCCCTGTATGGCCAAAGAGTTTATCATAGTGGCAAGCATACCCATATAATCACCTTGTACTCTGTCCATACCTTTCGCAGAGCCGGAAAGGCCTCTATAAATATTGCCTCCCCCTATAACAATGGCTATTTGTACGCCTGTTTGATGTACCTGTTTTATTTGTTCGCAATACATGGTCAGCATATCAGAGGAAATGCCGTATTGTCCGTTACCCATAAGGCTTTCGCCCGATAGTTTTAATAATATTCTATTGAATTTCATAATAAACTCTTTTTCTCGTTGCAAATTTACATAAATTTTATCAACAGATAAGTATATTTATATCTAAAAATAAAATTATTTCCACATTAGATAAGGTAATATAACAAAAGCCCTATCATTCTTTATTGAAAAATAGGGCTTTATTATATTGAGACAAGTATTAAAGAAAACTTACTTGTTTACATACTGTATAAAGTTGTTCTCTACTTTGGCATCTCTATAAATAATTGCGATAGGGTTGATTTGATTCATTCTTTGTTGCATACGGTTGTCATAAGTTTGCTTAATCATATTAAAATCTTCCTTAACTGCACGTTTGTATATCTTATCAACCTCTACGACGTAGATACCGTTAAAACCTTTTATTGCTGTTTTTTGCAATCCGGTATTTTTAACTGCAGACAAAGTACCTATTACTCTCATTTCTGCACCGTTTCTACCAAAGGAATAAGAGGCAAAATCAGTACCTATTACGGTGTCAACGGTTACCTTCGCTTCTGATGCAAATGCGTTTATATTGGTTGCGTTCTTTAATATTTTATTGGCATTGTCGGTAAGCATTTGTGCTTTTTTCTCTATTTTTACTATACGCTCAAATTGAGGGTTTTCTTTTAATTGTTTAAGAGGTATAAATCCTTTTTCCTGTATTTCCTTCAAACCTACCACAACAAATGATGTATTGTAAGCGCCGTCATCTTGCAACTCATAAACTACGTTTGATACTTCACCTTCTTTAACATCGCCAAAAGCCCAACAAACAATTTCTCTTGCATAAGGAGTTCCATCCAATTTGTAGGACATTGTACTCAAAGTTGAAGTCAAAACATTGTTATTTTGTTTGCTTGCTAAGTTTTTCATAGACGCAAGGTCTTTTGATTTTGCAAGAAAATCATCTGCCTTGTTCTTGTAATTGTTTATGGTAGCCTCGCTTGGACGTATGCCTATGACAACTGTAGCCATTTGTATTTTCGGTTTGGCAACGGTTTTATAGGTTACTCTTATTATGTATTCTCCTACACTATCAGGAAGAGTGTAGCGGAACATACTGCCTACATTGGTATTTATCATTAACTTGTATAACTCCTCGGCATATCCGTCTCGTATCCAGCCCATATCTCCAAATTGTTTTTTTGAATTAGGGTCATCGGAAAATTTGGTTACATTCTCTGCAAATTGAGCAGAGTCCTTTATTACATTCATCAAAGAATCCACAAGTAAAGTTTGTTCTTGCAAGGTACGTTTAATTTCCGAGACACCCACCCTGTTGTTATACACTGCTATAGCCGAGCATTTGATAGAATCAGGTCTGTTTTGTTTGTCAAGTATTTTTCCCATTATCCAATTGTCGCCCACAATTCGAGGCTCTACCATATCTCCTACGCCTTTACCCATCAATAGAGTATCCGGAAAGTATGTACTAATACCGCGAGAACCTATTTCATAATAAAGGCTGTCATAATTATTTTCAAAGGTTGTGGATATAAATCCATACATATCTTCTTTGGAGGTGTTTTGCAACTCAACAAAAACCCTTTGAGCAGAGTCTGTCAATGCCTGTATATCTGCTCCCGAAGGAATAACATCAAATTTAACAAATTCCACCTGACGCATTTCTTCGCTTGATAAGAAACTGTTTTTGTGTTCATTGTAGTATTTCTCATAATCCTCATCGGTAAGTTTCACCTTATCGTCTTCTATGGAAGCAAAAGGCAACATTGCATAACGAACATCGGTTGTTTGGTCGTATGTGTCGCTAATATGTTTTGCCATAGTCTTTGGCATATAGAAACTACTTGCCAAAAGAGCACCATACTTTGTGTTAAGTCTCTCCATATAAGCATTTTTTTGCATACGGTTCCATATTACTTGTTGCTCAGGCGATAATTGGTTATATTGTTGCATTATTTGTTTTACCTGTTGAGCGTTAAATTGTCCTGTAGTCGGGTCAGTAAAATTTTGTCTTATTTCAGAGGCAACGAAAGTACCCACAAACATATCATTCATTTCTTCCTCGCCTATCACTATGCCAAGTTTTTCGCACTCGCGGTCAAGTATTTTTTCTGTAACCAACTCATAATAAGCATTTGTCTTTGCTTGATATTGCTGTTCATTGTTTAACTTGCTATATTGCTGTTTTAATTCGTTTTCTTTGACTTCTCGCAGATTATCAAACTCAGAAATACCGATTTCCATACCATCCACACTTGCTATGTCCTTAAAACCGCCTCTTTGTCTTCCAAAGTCATTGAAAATAAAAGCCAAAGTCGCAAGGGCAACAATCACAGTTACGCCCCAGCCAAAATTTTTTCTAATTTTTCCTATTATAGCCATATTGCTTATTTTTATGTTTTACTTATCTAAAATTAGTTTGCAAATTTATAAAGAAATTTTATAAATGAGCGTTTTTATTTCAAAAAAATAGCAAGAAGATTTAATTTTATTGTTTTTTAGTAGTACCTTTGCATTGTTTTAAATTATAAAAATTACAATCAGTATATGAAAAAGATATTTGTGATAGTCTTAAATTTGCTACTTGTTTTTATTGCCAATGCTCAGGAAAACAAAACGGATAGAAGTTTTGAATTGTCCAAAAATTTGGAGATATTCTCTTCTGTTTATAAAACTTTATATAATACGTACGTGGATGATATCAATGAGGGCGAACTTGTCAAAACCGCAATTGATGCTATGCTTGCCAAGTTAGACCCTTACACAAATTATTATCCGGAGTCGGATTTGGAAGATGTGAAAATGCAACTTTTGGGCGAGTATGGAGGGATAGGTGCTTTGATACATCAAAAAGGAGATAGTGTTTATATTTCCGAACCATACGAGGGGTTGCCTGCATACGAGGCCGGTTTGAAAGCAGGCGACCTTATAATGGAAGTAAACGGACAAAACGCTTTGGGTAAAAATTCCGACCAAGTAAGAGAAATATTAAGAGGTCAGGCAGGCTCTACAATTACCTTAAAAATAAAACGCTTTGATGAAGAAAAAAACTTTACTTTTAAAAGGAAGGAAATCACTTTGCCAAATGTACCTTATAGCGGGGTATTAGGTGGAGATATTGGTTACATAAAGTTAAATGAATTTACAAAAAATGCAGCCAATAATGTGCTTTCTGCTTTCAATACCTTGAAAAAACAAGGAATAAACGGGCTTATACTTGATTTGAGAGGTAATGGAGGCGGATTGTTAAATGAGGCTGTGGATATAGTGAATATTTTTGTCAACAGAGGGCAGGTTGTGGTTTTTACAAAAGGCAAGACACAAGATAAAAATCAAACCTTTCGCACTCTGCGTAATGCAACAGATGTAAAGATGCCTATTGTTGTTTTGGTGGATGGTGCTTCTGCTTCGGCAAGTGAAATTGTTGCCGGTTCTTTGCAAGATATGGATAGAGCCGTTGTTATGGGACAAAGAAGTTTTGGAAAAGGATTGGTGCAAAATGTTGTTCCTTTGGTTTATAATACTCAAATGAAAGTAACAGTTTCCAAGTATTATATTCCAAGTGGCAGATGTATACAAGCCGTAGACTATTCTCACAGAGACTCTACTGGTAAGGCAAATAAAATAACCGATTCTTTGCGTACAGCTTTCAAAACCAAAAACGGCAGAACTGTTTATGACGGTTATGGCATAGAGCCGGATGTACAAACCGAGTTGGATTATTCAAGCAGTATTTTGTTCTCACTTATAAGCAAAAACCTTATTTTTGATTATGCAACAGAATTTGTTCGCAAACATTCAACCATTCCGAGTGCCAAAGATTTTGTTATAACGGAAGATATTTATAATGACTTTGTTGCTTATCTGAAAGACAAGGATTATTCCTATACAAGTCCTACAGAATATAGTTTAAAAGAGTTTTCCGATATAGCCAAAAAAGATAAGTGCAATGATGATATTTTGGCTCAAATAGACAACCTTAAACTACAAATAGAAAAAGATAAGAAAAACGATTTGTATAAATTTAAGGATGAAATAAGCGAATTTTTGTTGAGCGAAATAGTTGTAAGATATTACAATCAAAAGGGTAGGGTAGAGGCGTTTGTAAATCACGATAAAGAGGTGAAACAAGCCATTGAACTCTTGCATGATAAAGCAAAATATAATAGCATTTTAAAATAAAAAAGAGAGAGAGTCTTTCAACAGACTCTCTCTTGTATAATTTAATTGCTTTAACTTTCTAATTCAAGAAGTTACTTTGTGCATTTGCCGTCCGGGGTGCAAAATTGTTTGTAATTCTTTGGCATTTCGAAAGGAATGTACAATGTATCCGGCCATACAGAATTAAAATCCAATGAGTCCAACGGACAATTTAAATCATCTAAAGCCAAAGGTATATATGCAACATTACCATCAGAAAACTTACCGTGTTGTATCATTATTTTGTTTCCTTCCTTATTTACTATAAAACTATGAGGAAGTCCCAAAGCCAAAACAAATTCGCTATTGTCAAACAAATCATTGGTTAAATTGGTAAGCACATCTGAGTTAGTCTTTTTGCCTTTAGTATCCGTATAAGAGTATTTATAATTGGTATCTCTTAAATAATATTTGTACTTACTTGTATCCGAATCATATTGTGACATATAAGACAAAAATTTCTCGCTATATTTCAAACTGCCCGTATTGTCTTGTATAAAATAAATCTTTGCATTATCATTTTTGCAAAATCTTCTTATTTGTGTCGGATACACATTTTGGAAGCGAAACATACAAGGACCACAGCAAATGGAATAAAAATCTACAATTTTATAGTGTGTTGTATCGGAGCGAAACATATTTCTTAAATCCTCAACAGTTAAGGCAGTGTAATCCGTATGTTTTTTTGCATTTTTAATAGTCTTTTTTGTTTCTTTACATATCCAAACAAAATTACTGCAACCCGATAACAAAAACAGCAACGAAACAAACAAAACAATAGTTCTAATCTTTTTCATATTACGTAATTTTTTGTCACTAATTATTTATCTCTGCAAATTTATATATTTTTTTTGATTAACAAACAAATAAATATTTTTTTTATAAAAATACATTGAAAATCGTTTTATTTATTAACGGTTAAAGGTTGGGATAAAATCGAGGTGTAGACGTTATTTTAGATATGTAATGGTTGCAATGTATAGAGGAATATTTATTAGAAGATAACAAAAAAGATGTTTAATTTTTATGACAATGAGTTTTTAATTTAGATGTGAATGATTAAAAACAATAATGCAAGATATTTGTTGTAAAAAATTGCATACAAATATCTTGCATTTATTAGTGGTTATAGAAAAGAAATTGTTTTTATCTTTTTTTCAAAGACAATATTTCTCTTGCTTCATCAGAAGAGGCAACACCTCTGCCCAATTCGTTGGCTAAGCGTACCACTTTGGCAACCAATTCTCCATTGCTCTTGGCTGGAACTCCTTTTGCAAGGTTAAGATTGTCCTCAAAGCCTACTCTTACATTTCCCCCCATAATTATACCTGCCGCAGCCATAGGGAAAGCATGTCTGCCTATACCTGTAACAGTCCAAGTACTTCCTTGAGGAATGTTTCTAACCATCCAAGCCAAATTTTCCACTGTTGCAGGAGTACAACCATGAACTCCCAAAACAAAGTTAAACTGCATAGGGTTGCCCGGAACCTCTCCTTTGCGAGCCATGGTAAGAATGGTGTCCAAGTGTCCCATTTCAAAGCACTCATATTCAGGTTTAATACCTTTTTCCAACATACGTTTGCCAAAGGCTCTCATTGTCGGCATTGTGTTGTCAAATATTTCATCTCCAAAATTACATGTGCCACAATCCAATGTTGCCATTTCCGGTATAGGAGTGGTATCGGTGGATTGCAATCTCTCCTCAGGGGTCATACCTACGGCTCCACCTGTGGAAGGTATCAAAATAACATTGGGACAAGCCTTATAAATAGCCTCCTCGCATTCTTGAAAACGTTTGCGACTTTGAGTCGGGGTGCCGTCATCTTCTCTTACGTGTAAGTGGACAATGGCAGCGCCGGCATCCACAGCACTTTTTGCCTCTCTAACAATTTCCTCTACGGTGTAAGGTACTGCAGGGTTTTGCTCTTTTGTAACTTCTGCTCCGCAAATAGCGGCGGTAATTATCAGTTTTTCCATATTATTATGTTCCTTTTTATTTGTTATCTGACTCAAAATAAAGACAAAGAATCTTTTTTTGTTTCTGTATATATGTTATTATTTTTTTCTTTGTATCCTTTGAACTTTCCTGTATTCTCTTTGTTAAGTTTTCTTTCTTTAAATGTTTTTTCTACAAAATGCTTTTGCAACTCGTTTGTTGCTTTATTATTCTCTTGTTTATAGTTGTCCAATCTGTTTTTTGCAAAAGCAATATAGTCTTCCGAAATATCTATACCAACATAGTCTTTTTCCAACAACTTTGCCGCAACCAATGTTGTTCCACTGCCACAATAGGGGTCGATAACAATCCCTTTTTCCTCATTCATAAGAGAATAAATCACCCTTATCGGCAATTCCAACGGAAAAGGTGCGGGGTGTGGGTTGTTTCTTTCAGGTGGAAACCTCCAAATGGAAGTCAGCAAAGAATGTTTTGAAAGCAATTCTTTCCCAATCTTATTACTGTTGATAGGTTTATAAAGCCAATAAATTCTCTCATCCACTTGCCAAAACCTCCAGCCTCTTATGTTTGCCGCTATCATTCTGTCCCAAATAATCTCTTGTCTTATTGTCCAAGATGTTTTTTGCAACCACATAATGGGGTGAAACATTTTGCCCTTATCCCATCTTGTTTTATGGTTATAGAAAAAGGAGCCTCCGGGTTTGATAACTCTATAAAGTTCATTAAGTACCTCTATTTGATTTTGTTGATAATATTCTTCTTTAAGACAATCATTTACGGAGTTGTACTTAACGTTTTTAACCAACCAGCCCTTATTCTTTTCTCCCTTATTGTAAGGAGGTGATGTAACTCCCAAATCAATACTATCGGAAGGCAATTGTTTTAATACCTCAACAGTATCACCCAATAATATATCATTTATAAAATCGGTCATACTATTGAGGTATCAAAAAATTATTGAAAACAAATTTAATTGTTATACCTTTGGCATTCTTTTGGGGTTACGCAGGTGCCTGACGCACGACAAACAACGATAGGCTCTTTCAATACTTCGGCGGCTGAGGCACTGATATCCGTTCTTGCGGTTATAACTTTTCTTGCCTCAAAAGTCATTTTTCTGCTTGTATTTCCTACTTTTGTTATTTCGCCATAAGCCTCAATATAATCGCCCGCATACACAGGAGCCAAAAACTCTACATTGTCATAAGCACAAAACAAACCTTCGTCTCCGTCTTGTTTTATCAATAACTCTGTTGCAACGTCTCCGAAAAGATTCAACATTCTTGCTCCGTCAACCAAATTGCCACCATAATGAGCATCGTGGGCACTCATTCTCAATCTTATAGTGCTTGTTACTTTTTCCATTTTTTTAAGGTTATATATTTTAGTAAATTATAATTTAACTATATAGTCCACAAATAAATAAGGCGTTTTAACATTCTCCGGTGCTATTTCCTCCACCTCTTCTTTTACCTCTGCTATAACAACATCGGCAGCGGTTGCCATCAAAGGATTGAAATTTTGAGAAGTGCCTTTATAAACAAGGTTGCCAAATTTGTCGCAAAGACTTGCACCAATCAAAGCGACATCCGCTCTCAAAGGTTTTTCCAAAAGATATTCTTTGCCATCAAGGGTAATTTTTTGTTTGCCCTCTTCCACAACGGTACCCAATCCTGTGGTGGTCAAAAAACCGCCTATACCTGCTCCTGTACAACGTATTTGCTCTGCCAAAGTGCCTTGCGGTATCAGTTGAACTTCCATTTCTCCGCTTATCATCTTTTGACCGGTAACAGGGTTGGTTCCAATATGAGAGGCGATAACTTTTTTTACACAATTGTTTGCCACCAAATAGCCGGAACCAAACTCAACAAATGAGGTATCGTTGCAAATAATTGTAAGGTCTTTTGTGCCTTGTTTTACTATTTCTTCTATTATTTTGTTGGCAGAACCTGACCCCAAAAAACCGCCAACCATAACAGTCATTCCGTCCTTTATCATGGAAGCGGCTTGACTTATATCTATTCTTTTACTCATTGGTTTATATGTTTTTTTACTATACTTCTTTTAAAACAAGAATTTGATATTTACATAAATCTCCGATTGCAAAGATAGTTATTTTAATAAAAATAGCAAAATTTATTTACAACTTATTTCAATCGGTTTCTATAGGTTATCATAAGTTATTATAAGTTAAAATATAATAACGTCAATGCCCTTAAACAACTTATTGCAATCCATTATAACCCATAAAAAAGAGGCAAAAAACAGCAAAATCGGTTTACTGATTATCAATAAGTTACAAAATAAATTTTTGCACGCGTTTGGTCAGGTCGTAGAATCTTCGTAACTTTGCATAGAGAAATACCCCTATCACAAAATTTTCAATTTTTACACTTGTAACTAACTGATAATCAACAAAAACGAATCGGCGTTTTATTTTATCGAAACGCCGTTTCGTCGAAATGAATCGCCGATTCATTTTCATAAAACGGGCAAAGAAAAAATTTTTTCCTTAAAAAACCGCTCGAAAACGCTGAAAACTACGATTTTTGCCCGATTTTGACCCCTCAAAAAAGGTTAACTCATTGATAATCAATTATAGCACCCCTATTTTTTACTTTTTAATACCCATCAATTAAATTTCCCGAAAAAATATTTTTTGGCTCAGGCACAGCCTGTTTTATATGGGCAAAGCCATTACTTTTCTTATAGGTTAGCATAGGTTATTTTGGGGTATG
Source organism: uncultured Bacteroidaceae bacterium (assembly GCA_964542225.1). GTDB lineage: Bacteria > Bacteroidota > Bacteroidia > Bacteroidales > P3 > Scybalousia_A. Next base: position 27,662 of record CAZITO010000008.1, read on the forward strand.
ATAAATTGACATAATAGCAAAGCCGCACCCGTTGGGCGTTTTATAAGGGCAAAGCCGTTACTTTTTGGCTTTTTTTATGGGTGTAGTATGGGGTATTATGAGCTGTGATAGGTTAACATAAGAACTTTGCCTCTACTTTTTTATGGTGTGGCAGGGAGTATTATAAGTTGGCATAAGTTGTGTTAAATCTATGAAAACAACCGACAGATTTTTTATTTGCTGTTAAAGTTGCTCATTGTTTTTTCTATACCCATTAGGACAAATGATTTTATTATTTCGGTGGTTTTATCTATTTGAGGTTTTATTATTTGTTCTTCTTCATTGGAAAATTTACCCAAAACGAAATCCACTTGTTCGCCCTTGTGAAAATCGTTGCCTATACCAAATCTCAATCTATTAAAAGCCGTTGTTCCCAAAGTTTCTATTATGTTTTTCAATCCGTTGTGTCCTCCGTCACTGCCTTTGTATCTCAATCTTATACTTCCCAATGGTAAAGCCAAATCATCCACTATAATAAGGGTATTTTCTATTTTTATTTTTTCTTTTTCCAACCAATATCTTACTGCTTTGCCGGATAGATTCATATAAGTGGTAGGTTTGATTAAAAAAACCTGCCTTCCCTTTAATTTTGTTTTTGCAACAAAGGCATATCTTTCCGATTTGAAAATGGATTTTTCTTCTGTGCTTTCGTTTGTTACTTTTAAATAATTATCCAAAACATCATAACCGATATTGTGTCTTGTGTTTTCATATTCTTTGTCCGGATTGCCCAAACCTACTATAAGATATTTTTCCATAAACTCTTCTTTTGGGTGTTTTCTTTTGAAAAATAGACAAAACTTCATCTACATTTTTTTATTTTTTCAAAAAAGCAAGGCTTTATTTAGAATAATAAATAAAGCCTTGAACGGTATTAACAGTAAATTTCTACTCTTTATAAATTATATTACTCGGCAGTTGTTGCAACCTCTTCTGTTGTTTCTGCCATAGCCTTAGCATTTCTTGTAGCCTTAACAGCAACTATTACAGAAGATTTTACTTCCATAAACTCTACATTAGGCACAGATATTTCAGAAACCTTAATGCCTTGTCCTATATTTAATTTGCTTATATCCACTACTACCTCTTGAGGAATATCGTTAGGCAAACCATAAAGTTTTACCTTTCTCATCTTTAGGTTAAGTTTTCCTCCTTGTAGCACACCGGGAGCAGTACCCGTTGTTTTTACAGGAACAGCAATTTTAATAGGCTTGTCATCAAAGATTCTTAAAAAATCTGCGTGCAACGCTTCATCATTTACAGGGTGATACTGAATGTCTTGAAGTATGGCGTTGTGTTCCTTGCCTTCTATGTTGATTTTAACATAGTTGGTATCAGGGGTAAATAGCAAAGGAATAAAGTCCTTTTTAGGAACGGAGAACTTTATTTGTTGCTCGCTACCACCATAAAGAACACATGGAACCTTATCTTCACTTCTCAAGGCCTTAGTATCTTTTTTCCCTACGTTCTCTCTTAAAGAACCGCTCATTGATACTGTCTTCATTGTTTTTGCGTTTTTTAATTGGTTTAACGATTTATTTAACTATAATTTGTGATTGTGAAAAGTTTTGCAAAGGTAAAAAATTTTTTTTTTAATGACAAAATTGGCATTGAAATTTGTTATTAACCTACAAATAACAGATAGAAATTTAAACACTTAAATCAGGTTTATATCAAGCACACAGATGGCTGTAAAAAATAAATTATAAATAATTTCGTTGTTTACATTATTGTAGTAATCTAATAGGCAAACATAATGACAGACAAATACTTAATATTTGATGATAATTTGAAACTTTATGAGTCCATGATGGACGATATGTCAAAGGCAAAACGTGCCATATATTTGGAGACTTTTCGTTTTGCCAAAGATGCCATGGGGGAGCGTTTCAGAATGATACTTTATCAAAAAGCAAAAGAGGGCTTGACTGTCAAATTGCTTTTGGATGCCTGGGGAACGGGGATGGATATGAGTTTTTTTCAACCTCTTGTGGAGGCAGGAGCGGAGATAAGAATTTTTCGCAAAATGAGGCTTACAAGAGGTATGCTTGCCAAAAATCATTGTCGCAATCATAGAAAACTCTTGCTTATTGATTCCGAAATAGGATATATGGGTTCGGCTAATATTACGGCTTATTCTATCAGTTGGAGAGAATTGAATTTGAGAACAACCGACCATACTTTATTGACAGTTTTTAGGCGTTCTTTTAGAGATTCTTTTCGCAATTACAACAAATATGATTTGCCTGTGGTGGCTTCTTATAAGAGTTATCATTTTGAGGATTGGACGTTTATACAAGATTTTCCCGATTCATATCGTCAAAGAATAAAAAATAAATACGAAGCACTGATACGCAAGGCTGAAAAAGAGGTGATTATAGAAACGCCATACTTTCTTCCCGGTTATGCGCTTAGAAAAGAAATGATGGAAGCCTGCAAACGAGGTGTAGATGTAAAGGTTTTGATTCCAAAGAGTTCCGATGTCAGAGTGGTGGATGTCATTCGCAGACACTATCTTGGCAAACTCTATGAGGCTGGTGTGAAGTTTTATCTTTATCTGCCGGGCAATTTACATGCAAAAAGTCTTATGGTTGATGGTGAAACATTCTCTATTTCTTCATCTAATTTTGATTATAGAAGTTTTCGCTATCAATATGAAATAGCCCTTATAGGCAATAAAAAAAGTATAGTCTCTCAACTCAAAGAACATTATGAAAAAGTAATTGAATACTCGGGCGATTTTGATTATAAGACATGGAAAGAGCGTCCTAATATAGAAAAACTTATAGAGTTTATTCTTTTGCCTTTCAGATATCTGATGTAAGTAACATAATCACAAATTTATAAAACAATTATGTATGGTTCAGCCTTTAAAAAAACAGGCTGAGTCTACAACTTTTTATAATTCATAGAAAATATTATATTGTACAAAAAAGTCGGCGACTTTTTGGGAAAGTTCGCCGACAGTGTTAAAAATTTGTTAAAAATATCCTTTTGTTTAATTCATAAAAGGCTTGATAAGTTTTATTTTCAGCCCCTCCTTTTTATTCTCTTTTCGTAGAGAGGACTATTTTTTTTGTGTTGCGTTTTAGTTTACAGGTTACGCAACCTCCTGCAAAATCTACGTAATAACGTTGTTGCGTGCATATAGTCGTTATAGAACTTTGAGTTGTTACAGTTTTGTCAGATTACTACAATTTCCCTAAGCCCTATCCATCGTGGCAACATTGTTATTATTTATTGTTGAAGGAATAGTAATGTATTTGTTAATGAAAATATTCGCTACTTTAACAGAAAGCTTACTTGTACTGTACGCAGTGGTATGAGCCAATTTACCACCCGAATTATTAAAAGTTGTTTTAGCGGAAATAAAAAAGGGAGTTAAAAACAACAGAAAAAAGAAAAACAACTTGGCTACGCTGTTTTTGAAAGCAAGAGTATTTGTTTGAAAGTTTGTATTTAAACTTTTCCGCTTGCCTAAATCGGCATACAACCCGTGTAGACCATTCTTAAATCGTTTCATTTTAAAAACTCTTTTTTATGTTTAACAAATTATTACTCTACATAGTACTTGACCATGTACCTCTAACAGGGTGCAAAGTTATAGCAAATTTTTTAAATGGAAAATTTTTGTTTAAAAAAAATAGATTTTTATGAATCAGCATTGGTTATGGTAAAAACAAAGTGTATGACAGAAAAAATTTTGTCATACACTTTTGATTTTAAATCCGTGCTAATCTATAACAATATTTCTATACCAAGTTTAACTCTTTTTTTATTTGGTCTATTTTTGTTAAAGCAACCTGACACAAAGCCTCAAAATCGTCCCCCTTATTGAAGTTCATTTTTACACCAAAATAGAATTTTATTTTTGGCTCCGTGCCGGAAGGACGCACTGAAATTTTGCTACCATCCTCAAGAAAATATTGCAATACATTGGATTGTGGAATATCTAATTTTGATTCTTCTCCGGTTATAATGTTTTTGCTTATTTGTTGCTCTATGTCGTAGATTTTGACAACTCTTTGTCCTATTATTGTTTTAGGAGGGTTTTGTCTGAAATCTTGCATCATTTTTTCTATTTCTTCTGCTCCGCTTTTGCCTTTGCGTACTACGGAAACAAGTCCTTCTTGATAGTAACCGTATTTTTGATATATTTCCAAAAGTACGTCATACAAGGTTTTATTGTTTTGCTTTGCCCACGCACACATTTCAGCCAATATACAACAAGCAGAAACAGAATCCTTATCTCGCACAAAATCACCTATCAAATAACCATAACTTTCCTCGCCTCCGCCTATGTATTTTTCCTTGCCTTCCAAAGAAAGAATTTTATCGGCAATCCATTTAAAACCGGTCAAAACATCATAACACTTTACATTATAGTCCTCTGCCAAAACTCTTATTAATTCTGATGAAACAATTGTTTTTATTATGAATTCATTGCCCTTATATAGTCCGAGTTCTTTGTATCTTTCCAAAATATAATAAGTCAAAAGCGATGCTGTTTGATTGCCATTCAGCATCATTATATTTCCCTTATTGTCTCTAATGGTCAAAGCCTCTCTGTCTGCATCGGGGTCGGTAGCCAAAAGGATGTCTGCATTCTCTTTTTCCATTAGTTTTATGCCGAGTTCCAAAGCACTTCTTTCCTCCGGATTGGGAAATGTAACGGTAGGAAAGTTTCCATCGGGTACACTTTGCTCCTTTTGGCACACAATATTGGAAAATCCCCACAAACGCAAAGCCTCAGGAACTATTTTATATCCCGTACCGTGTAAAGGAGTATAGGCTATTTTGATATCTTTAAATTTGTCCAAACCTTCGCTTGCAAGAGAAAGCGTTTTTAGTTTTTCAAAATAAATCTTGTCAAAATCATCGGTAAGCAAGGTAATATTGTCCATATTGTCCTGCATCTTTACTTGAGAAATATCTTTTATTGCATCCACCCTTGATATTACATCCTCGTCATGCGGAGAAACCAATTGAGCACCGTCATTCCAATAAGCCTTATAACCATTGTATTCTTTCGGGTTGTGAGAAGCCGTAATCATTACTCCTGCATCACATTTCAATTCTCTTACGGCAAAACTCAAAAAAGGAGTCGGGTGAATATTTTCAAACAAAAAAACTTTGAAGCCATTGCCAGCAAATACTTTGGCCACTATTTGAGCAAAATCCTTGCTGTTATTTCTGCTATCAAAAGAAACGACAACCTTAATTTCTTTTTTGTCTTTGTTTTGTTCTGTTATATAGTTGGCAAAACCTTGAGTGGAGGTGGCAACAACTACGCTGTTCATTCTATTTGTACCTACTCCCATTATACCTCTGAGACCTCCTGTGCCAAAGGCAAGTTTCTTATAAAAAGCATCATTAAACTCCTCCACATTCTCCTCTCTGAGTCTTAGAATCTCTTGTTTTATTTCTTGGCTGATACCTTGTTGATTCAGCCACTGTTCAGCGTTTGAAACCGCTTGTTTATCCAATTCTGCCATAATCTATCTTCGTTGTTTATTATTTTTTTCTAAATATTTTTGAGCCTCCTCGTTGCCCATATTTGCCGCCATATTGTAGTATTCCAAGGATTTTTTTCTGTTCTTTTTGACTTGGTCGCCGTTTTGATAAGCCTTGGCAAGTATCAAATAAGATTCTGCTTTATATAATTGCTTTAGTTCCAAAAGCGGTGTTATGGAATTAGTCTTATTATAATTTTCTATTGCTATTACCTCCTTTGCTTGCAATATGCCCTTGTCGGCTGCTTTGGTGTAGTATTGCAATGCTTTGTTTTTGTCTGTTTTTTCAACATAGCCGTTTTCCAAAAACACTCCATAAACATATTCTGCCATGGGAATATTTTTCTCTAAGGCTGCTTTGGTAAGAGAGTAGGCTTTTTCATAATTCGGAGCAATGGCTTTGTTGCAAGACAGGATATAAGCCAAATAAGCCATAGCCACAGTGTCATTGTTTTGTGTTGCTTTTTCATACCAATAAACCGCCTCTTGCCAATTCTGTTCTACTACCTCTCCTGTCAAATAGCAATCGGCAATACGTCTTTGCGCCAAGCCTTCGTCTCGCTGTGCACATATTCTATACCAAAGATAAGCACGGGAAAGACTTCTTCTTGTGCCTAAACCTGCATCAAACATGGTGGCAACTTTTAGTTGTGATTTTTCATGCCCGCGCTCTGCTGCTTTCAAATAATAATTAAAGGCGTTGGTATAGTTTTGAGTACAACCTTTGCCCTTTTCATACAAATAAGCAGTCATATAATCGGCTTCCAAATTACCTTTGTCTGCCGCCTGTTTATACCAAATAAATGCTTGTCTTGCGTCTTGTATTCTACCTATGCCTTTGTAATATTCCTCTGCCAATGCAAACATCGCTGATACATTGCCCGAGCGTGCCTTGAGTTCCAAATTTTGTTGTGCCTGAATATTATAACAACCCAATAGTACAAAAGCAAAAGAAACCAATACACTTTTTATCTGTTTATTCTTCATATTGCCACAATTGTTTTTCGTTCCAATACTCCAATGCCGTAGGATAACCCTCCTTGTAAGCCATTTTTATATAATTAAGACTTTGAGCCACATCTTTTTTGCACCCCAAACCATCATAATACATAGTACCTACTTTAAACATAGCCTTTGCCAAACCTCCTTTGTCAGCCGCTTTTTTGTAATAAGAAAAAGCAGTGGGAAGATGTTTGGCGACTCCTACTCCTTGTGCATACATTTCTCCCAAAGAATAACAAGCCTCATAATTATCCAACTCGGAGGCTTGTTTGTAATAAGTAAAAGCCAAATGCAAGTTGCGTTTTACTTCCGTACCATAGTAATACAAATCGCCAAGAGCCATAATGGCATCTTTTTGATTTTGCTCAGCCGCTTTTTTGTACCAATAGATTGCTTTTTTTATATCCTTCTGCATTTTGTCATTTTGTGCATACATTCTGCCAAGTTTGTATTGTGCCACTGCATCACCATCACGGGCAGCCACAACAAAGGTCTGTCCCATAAGATTAGACACACCACAAAAGCACATAACCACAAAAACAATGACTATAATCTTGCTTATTTTTTTCATTCTCTCAACTCTATTTTTATATAAAAACAAACGTAGTACAAAAGTAATAATAATTTGCAACAAAAACGTTTGATTTTACCAAAATATTTTATTTGCTCACAAAAATAGCGGTCAAATTCATAAAAAAAGCATACCTTTGCACTGTAATAGAGTAGAGTTAAGATGAAGAAAAATAGTTATCTTTTTCCGCTTACCATAATAGGTATATTGTACTTTGTATTTGGTTTTATAACATGGTTAAACAATCAGTTGATACCTTTTCTCAAAACCGCTTGTCAATTGTCGGACACCCAAGCCTATTTGGTTACATTTGCCTTTTATATTTCTTATTTTGTTATGGCTTTGCCCTCTGCCGGCATTCTAAAACGTACAGGCTTTGCAAAGGGTATGTCGCTTGGTCTTTTGGTTATGGCTTTGGGGTGTTTGATTTTTATACCTGCGGCATTGAATAGGAATTATATTGTTTTTCTTTTAGGCTTGTTTGTACAAGGAACGGGTTTGGCTCTTTTGCAAACGGCTGCCAATCCTTATGTAACCATACTTGGTCCAATAGAATCGGCAACTCAAAGAATGTGTATTATGGGCTTGTTTAACAAAATAGCGGGCATAATAGGTATATATATTTTTTCAAAGGCGTTGCTTTCCAATTTTGATACTATAACAGACAATATCAGTATAAGCACAGGCTCAGAGCAATTGGTCTTACTCAATGACCTCGCTCACAGAATAATTTTGCCTTACATAGTAATGGCTTGCGCTCTTGTGCTTATTGCTGTAATGGTTTATCTTGCAAAATTGCCAAATATCAATTCTTCTGACGAAAAAGAGGAAAAATCAAACGATAAAGAACAAACAAAAAAACTTCCTGTCTATCTTTGGTTGGGAGTTTTTGCTCTGTTTTTTTATGAAGGTGCTGAGGTTATGGCAATAGATACTCTTGTACCTTATAGCAAGTCAATAGGTTTGCCTGACAGCGTTTATTCAAAAATAGGAATGTTTGCTTTGGTGGCTCTTTTGATAGGTTATATTTCCACCATAGTGTTAATACCAAAATATTTATCGCAAAGAAAGGCGCTTATCTACTGTTCTTTGCTTTCTTTGGTTTTTGTGATAATAGCACTATGTACTACGGGCATAACTTCTTTGGTGTTCCTTATTTTGTTGTCTTTTTCAAACTCTGTTATGTGGGGTGCTATATGGGCTTTGGCAATAGACAAACTTGGCAAAAATACTTCTTTTGCTTCGGCTCTTTTGATTATGGCTATAGTTGGAGGTGCAGTAATACCTTTGCTTTATGGAGGACTGTCCGATAGTATAGGCTCTTTGCATATTCCTTATATATTGTTTTTGCCTTGCTATTTGTTTGTCCTTTACTATGCTATGAGAGGCTACAAGGTAGGAAAGAAAATAGAGAATAAATAAGAGAAAAATAAATATATAAAATTTTAATTTTAGAAAATGGCTAAAGAGAAAAGTATACAAGAGATTTGTGCTTTTTGCGGCAAACCAATGAATCAAGTAAATAGGTTTTATGCTTCCATGTTTCAGGGTGTGGGACTTTGTGATAGTTGTTTGAGAGAAATAAATAAAATGGCGGCAAAGGAATATGAACATACCCATGCTGCAAATAAAGAACATTTGGATTTGAAAACTCCAAAGGAGATATTTGATTTTCTGAATCAATATGTAATAGGGCAGGAAAGGGCAAAAAAATCACTTTCGGTTGCAGTCTATAATCACTACAAAAGATTGAATTATATTGCTTCGGGCAAGAGTACTAACGATGTTGAGTTGGAAAAATCAAATATCATAATGATAGGAGAAACCGGTACGGGAAAAACTTTGCTTGCCCGCACAATAGCCAACCTTTTGAATGTTCCTTTTTGCATAGCCGATGCCACCACATTGACTCAAGCCGGATATGTTGGAGAGGACGTTGAAAATATACTTACGAGACTTTTGCAAAATGCCAATTATGATGTAGAAAAAACTCAAAAAGGAATAGTTTTCATAGATGAAATAGACAAAATAGCCCGCAAAGGCGACAACCCATCCATAACCCGCGATGTGAGCGGAGAAGGAGTTCAACAATCGTTGTTGAAAATTTTGGAAGGTACAATAGTAAATGTTCCACCTGAGGGAGGAAGAAAACATCCAGAGCAACAATTTATTCAGGTAGATACTCGCAACATACTTTTTATAGCAGCAGGTGCTTTTGATGGTATAGAGAGAAACATAGCCTCTCGTATGAACTCAAATGCAATAGGTTTTTCGGAGTCTTTAAGGAGGGACAATATAAACACAGATGAATTTTTGCAATATGTACAACCACAAGACCTTAAAAAATTTGGACTTATACCTGAGTTGATAGGCAGATTTCCTGTTTTAACATCATTAGATAAGTTGGATGCTAAGGCTCTAAAACGTATACTTACAGAGCCTAAAAATGCTATTACCAAACAATATCAAAAATTGTTTGAAATGGATAATAAAAAATTGGTTTTTACAGATGAGGTTTTGGATTACTTTGTTCAAATAGCCTTAAGATATTCTTTGGGTGCAAGAGGTTTGCGTTCTATTATGGAGAATGTTATGAATGATTTGATGTTTTCCATACCGGAGGACAAAAAGCATAGCGAAATAGTTATAGACAAAGAATATGCAGAAAAAGTTTTGGATACAAATCTGTTGAAGCAAGATAAATAGAAAATGAAAAAGGTATTTGCTTTTATTATATTGTTGTTTGTTTTTCTTTCATTGAAAGGACAGGTTTCCAATGGAATAACAGTTTTTGGCACTATTTATCAAGGCGATACCATACCCATGGCTTATCTTGACCCTGTTATAGTAACAAGTTATATAAGTCCCTTAACTCCTCAAGAAAAAACAAAATACTCAAAACTTATAAGAGATGTAAAAAAGGCTTATCCTTATGCAAAAAAAGTGGAAAGTATTTTAGCAAGTTATTCTCGCATAATAGCCAACGCTCAAAACGAATCTCAAAAAGAAAAAATACGCAAACAGGCTATGCGAGATATAGAGGATAAGTTTTCTTCGGAAATAAAAAAATTAAAGAAAAGTCAAGGCAAAATACTTGTAAAACTTATACATAGGCAAACAGGAAGAAGTTCATACTCTCTTATCAAAAATTTTGCAAGTGGAACAAAAACCACTTTTATAAATTTGACAACCAAGGCTATGGGTATAGATTTGAAAACCACTTTTGACCCTTCAAACAATGAGCAAGACCGTATGATAGACCGTATAGTTTATAGTATTGATATAGGAAAATTGTAGTTTAAAAAGAAAAAGACATTTGAAATAATGAAATATGGATATTGTTTTATAGGCATTTGTCCCATAAGAAAGGAAACCTCAAGTCTTAGTGAACAGGTTTCTCAACTTGTCTTTGGTGATTTTGTGGAAATTGTTGAGCAAAAAGATGCTTGGTTAAAAATACGCAACCTATCAGATAATTATGAAGGTTATATAGACAAACGAAATATTTTGCCTGTACAGAGAACAAGAAAAAACAAATACTTCTCCACCTCTTTGTTTTCTTATATACAAATGGATAGAGAACTTGTTGCCATACCTTTTGGAGCAAGGGTGATAGACAAACAATTTACTCTTGGCGGACACAATTTTACAATAAAAAATTCCGAACTAAGCACAATAAAAACTTTCAATAAGGAAAATATCCGAGATGCTCTTCTCCCTTTACTTAATACTCCATATCTTTGGGGAGGCAAAAGTGTAATGGGAATGGATTGCTCCGGACTTACCCAATTGGTTTTCTCCCTCTTTGGTATAAATTTGCCACGTGATGCAAAAGAGCAGTACTTACAAGGCAAAATGGTAAAAGATATTAGCACAGCCAAAGAAGGAGACCTTTTGTTTTTTGGAACAGATAAAAAACATATAACTCATGTTGGTGTTTTTCTTTCTCCGCAATATATTATTCATTCAAGTGGGAGGGTAAGAATAGATATAGTAGACAACAAAGGTATTATAGACCACGATACAAGGAAATACTCTCACAGGTTACAAGGTATAAAAAGATTGTTATAACTTTTATAAGGCGGTATAATTTATAACTTAAGCAGATACTTCAAATTCCAATGTAGTGTAATTTATTTTTTCCGACAGGAGTTTATATTTTATCTCTTTTTTTATTCTTTCCATATCGTTTACATTGCCTATTAGCAGGTGTGCATTCAAAGCATTTTCCCTTGTGCTTATTGCCCAAATATGCACATTGTCCACTTGCTTTACTCCTTTTACTTCTTTGAGTATGGTTACTATTTTATCATAGTCCAATTCGTATGGCACACCATCAAGCGTCAGCCTTAAACTCCTAAGCAACAATTTCCAAGCGGATAACAATATAATAACCGCTATCAACAAACCAACCACTCCATCTATAAAATACCACTCGGTAAAACTCATAAGAATACCCGAAAGCACTACTCCTATACCCACCAAGGTATCTGCCAACATATGCAAATAAACTCCCTTTATATTCAAATCCTCGTCCTTATTCTTATGAAGAATAAGTGTGGTTATGGCTTTTATTACTACGCCTATGGCTGCCGTCAAGGAAATAATTTCACCCTTAACCTGTTCGGGTGTAAGTAATTTCAATATGCTTTCATAAACTATAAAAATAATGGCAAGCAATAGCAATAAGGCATTAATTAAAGATACCAAAACAGTGGTTTTCTTATAACCAAAGGTATAGCGAGGGGTCGCTTGCAAATTTGCCAACATTATAGCCAACAAAGCCAATATCAAAGAAATTATATCCGAAAAATTATGACCTGCATCAGAAATAAGTCCTATAGAGCCAATAAACAATCCAACGAAAAATTCCACCACAACAAAAAGACCATTAAGTATTATAGCCCAAAAGAAAACGAAGTTTATCTTTTTTTCATAAACGCCGTTGTCAGCATTTGTTTTTTGATATTTGGAATGTTCGGTGTGTGTCATAAAAAATAAATAAAATAGAATGCAAAATTATTAAGCTTTTATTCTGCACACAATAATTATATTTGAGTATTTTCAAAGGAAAGAAATCTATCTCTGTATTCTTGTGGCAAAGGTTCAGATTGCTGTTTTTCTCTGTTAAAGCCTGAAAGTATGGAATAGCAAGTTGTCTTTACTTCCATAGTTTTTTTGTCTATGATTCTTTGAAACATTTGCATACTTTTTTTTCCAAATCCAATGGTTTTTGTTTCCACACATACATCCATCCCCATTTCAATAGGTGCCCAAAAGTCAAGTTCCAAATGCACCAAAACCAAAAAATCATTAGTCCAATCTATGTTTCTTTGCAACACTTTTGAAAAATAATCAATCCTGCCAACATCAAGGTAATGCATTTGAAAACCATTGTTGACGTGATTCAAAGCATCCAAATCAGAAAACCTCATTTGTATAGGTGTTTGATGCAAAAATTTAGTAGTATCAAAATCGTATTGTTTCATTTTTTTTAGAAATATTTTGTTAGTCAGGGTAAATTAAATACTTGTTGCGTATAAGAAGATAATTTTCCAAATCTTTTTCCCAAGTTTTTCTTATTGTTTGTTCGTCAAGTTTTTCTTCTATTTGCTTTCTTAGAAGGGAGTTGCCCGCAAGTTTATCAAAAAAAGAATTGAAAAATTTTTTATCTCCGTTATAATGTTCATACACATTTGTAATAAAAGCAAGGTCTATTTTCTTTTCCTCTATATTTGGGAAAATCCAAGTCATTTGTTTTGTGGTTTTGTCCAAGTAGCCTACTTTTTCAAAAGGTGTCGGTGTGTTTCTGCCAACAGACAAGGATGTACCTTCAAACAAACACAATGTAGGGTAATTTCTTATAGCCTCTTTTGTTCTCAGATTGGGCGAAGGACTGATGGGCAAAACAACTTCATCCGACCTTTTGTAGTTGAGTAAAGGCACAACCACAAGATTTGCTTCTAAACTATCATTTATCCAATGTTCCGAGTTTATCATATTGGCATATTCTCCTATGGTCAGTCCATAACAGATAGGAATGGATTGCATACCTACAAAACTCTTGTATTCATTTTGCAAAACAGGTCCATCCACATAGTTGTTAGGGTTGGGTCTGTCCAAGACAACAATCAAAACATTGTTTTCCAAACAAGACTGCATCACATATTCCAACGTGCTTATATATGTATAGAAACGACAGCCCACATCTTGCAAATCAAATAAAACGACATCAATATCTTTCATTTGTTGTTTCGTTGGTTTTTTGTTTTTGCCATAAAGTGAAACAATCTTTATAGTCTTATTGTCTATTTTTATGGTGCTGTCATTTACCAAAGCCCCCGCTTCACTGATTCCATTAAGTCCATGCTCGGGAGTAAAAGCCTTTGCAATATCAATGTTGTTTTCTGATAATATTTGTAAAATATGCTTGTTCCCAACAACAGAGGTATGGTTGCAAACCACTGCCACTTTTTTGTTTTCTATCAAAGGCAGGTACTCCTTTGTTCTTACATCTGCATTGATTATTTGAGCATATAATTCAAAAGCAGAGAGAAAAAAACAAAAAACAACCAATATTCTTTTCATTGCAAGAAAATTATTTCTTTATTATATCATCAACCTCTTGTTCGGTCATATTGTTATAATCTTTGTCCTTTGGTATACGATAGTTCTTGCCGTTATATTTTATATAGGCTCCAAATCTTCCGTTTAGCACTTCGGCACCGGAGGCAAAAACCTTCAATGCCTCTTGTTTGCTTGTTGTACTCTTTTTACCCGAGATTATATCCAAAGCCTCCTCTTGAGTAAGAGAGGAAATTTCAGTGTCTTTGGGCAAACGAAAGTTTTTGTCTCCATAAGAAAGATAAAGCCCAAAACGTCCATATTTCAATTCCACATTCTTACCCTCTTTTATACAAATGGTTTTTGGCAAATCTTTTTTTATCTGCTCGGTTGCAAGTTTTTTTTCTATCAAAGGAATACATTCCTCTATGGTTATGGTATAGGGATCATAATTTTTTGGAAGAGACACATTTATATCGCCCCATTTTATGTAAGCACCAAATCTTCCCGTTGAGGCAATAACTTCTTTTTCTTTGTATTCCCCTATTTTGCGAGGTAAGGCAAAGAGACTCAAAGCCTGCTCCAATGTTATGGTGGAAATGGACTGATTTTGCCTAAGAGAAGAGAACAGAGGTTTTTCCTCATCTGTGGTTTCTCCTATTTGTATCATTGCTCCATAACGACCTATTTTTGCATAGACGTTGCGCTGTGTCTTAGGGTCTTTGCCCAAAAGTCTTTCTCCTTTTTGTTTTTCCGAATGTTCTTTGGTATAAAGAACTTCCTTTTCAAAAGGAGTATAAAAATCTTGCAACATTTTGTGCCAATCCTCTTTGCCTTGAGCAATAAGGTCAAATTGTTGCTCTATTCTTGCAGTAAAATTATAGTCTAATATATCCTTAAAATTCTCGACAAGAAATCCATTAACTATAATGCCTATGTCGGTAGGAGAAAGTTTGTTGGTTTGTTTACCAAAGTTTTCAGCCTCCATCTGTTCTGAAATAACATTCTCTTTTAAAAGCAACACTTTTATATTTCGTGTTTGAGCCTGTGTATTGCATCTTTCCACATAATCACGTTTTTGTATCGTGGAAATTGTGGGAGCATACGTAGAGGGACGACCTATGCCCAAATCTTCAAGTTTTTTGACCAATGTCGCCTCATTGTAACGAGGCAAAGGAGAAGTAAAACTTTGCTTTGCCGTACAGGTTTTCAAACTCAAATTCTCACCCTCTTTGATAGCGGGAATAATGTTTGTTTCTTCCTTTTGTTCGTCTTCTTCATCTATGGATACGGAGTAAAGTTTTAAAAATCCGTCAAACAAAAGTACCTCAGCGTTTGAAGTAAAATAATATTCCGAGTTACTGATAGATATTTTTATATCGGTTTTTTCCAATTTTGCTTCAGCCATTTGAGAGGCTACCATACGTTTCCAAATAAGAGAATAAAGACGAGATTGATATCTGTCTGCGGTTGCGAGTTCTTTTCTTTCAAGTTGAGTCGGGCGTATTGCTTCATGGGCTTCTTGTGCTCCTTTGGTTTTGGTTGTAAAATGTCTTGTTTTTAAGTATTCTTCACCAAATTCCTTTATAATTTCCTCTTTTGCCATTGATATAGCCAACGAAGAAAGATTTACCGAGTCTGTTCTCATATAGGTTATAAGTCCCTCCTCATAAAGTTGCTGGGCTACTGTCATAGTCTGTTGCACAGAAAAGCCAAGTTTTCTACTTGCCTCTTGTTGCAGGGTAGAGGTAGTAAAAGGAGGGGGCGGTGTTTGTTTGGCAGGTTTTTTCTCTATGGAGGAAACTGTAAAGGTGGCTTTTTTGCATTGTTCCAAAAAAGCCATTGCTTCGCTTTGTTCTGAGAATTTGGTATTAAGATTTGCCTTTAAAAGACTCTTTCCTTCAGCGGTTTCAAACAGGGCAGAAACTTTAAAACTTTCTATTGTCTTAAAATTTTTAATTTCTTCTTCTCTTTCTACTATAAGTCTTACGGCAACGCTTTGTACTCTACCTGCGGAAAGAGCGGGTTTTATTTTTCTCCAAAGTATTGGAGAGATTTCATAACCGACAATTCTGTCCAATACCCTGCGAGCCTGTTGCGCATCTACAAGATTAAGGTCCATGTTTCGAGGATTTTCTACGGCATGAAGTATAGCATTTTTTGTTATTTCATTGAATACAATACGCTTGGTTTCTTTGTTTTTTAGATTTAAGGCTTCTTGCAAATGCCAGGCAATAGCCTCTCCTTCTCTATCCTCATCACTTGCCAACCAGACAATTTTTGCCTCTTTCACTGCTTTTTTTAATTCCTTAACTACTTTTTGCTTATCCTCAGGTATGATATAATTTGGTGTAAAACCGTTTTCAATGTCTATACCCAACTTGTTTTTTTCCAAATCCCTTATATGCCCGTATGAAGACCTCACTTCAAAACCTTTGCCCAAATACTTTTCTATGGTTTTTGCCTTTGAAGGCGACTCTACTATTACTAAATTATCAGCCATATTATGTTTTCCTCTCTATCGTTAGTAGATAAGACTTTTTATTTTTAATTACAATTGTATTTTCATTTTTTTAAGCATTACGTTTGCTTAAAAGCGGGTGCAAAATTACAAAAAAAATTAAAGTTAGATAAAATACTTTTATTTGTGTAGATGTATAATGTTGCGTTGGTTACGTTTTATCTATCAAAAGGAAATGAAATTCAATATGTAATCCATTGTAAACATTTATCATTTAATCTCAAATCAGAGCATTTTTCTACATACAAAAAGATAGGTATGTTTCTCAACAACCTATCCAAATATACTAAAACAAAATGATTATGAAAAAATTTAAAACTAAAACACTTTTTTATCTTGCGGAAAATATAGGATTCGAACCTATGGTACAGTTGCCCGTACACTTGATTTCGAGTCAAGCCCAATCAACCACTCTGGCAATTTTCCCTTTATATTCTATCTCCTAAAAAATCTAAGTAGCGCATAAGGGATTCGAACCCTTGATTTTGAGAATGAGAATCTCACGTCCTGGACCAACTAGACGAATGCGCCATTTTGTTCCCTTGTTTCAGTTTGCAAAATTACATCAAAAAAATAAACTACCAAAGAATTTTTTTATTTTTTTGCATTTTTTTATAATTTTGTAAAAAAAAGAGTGAGAATGACTGATATTTTTGACTATTATACAGACGAGGAAAAAAAGGCTTTGTCCTCTTGCAAATTGTGTCCGCATGAGTGTGGTGTAGATAGGATAAACAATAAGTTGGGCTTTTGCAGACTTAATGCTGATATAAATATAGCTTTGGTGTGTAATCATTTGGGGGAGGAGCCTGTTATAGCAGGACAAAAAGGAGTTTGTAATGTTTTCTTTTCTCATTGCAATTGTCAGTGTGTTTATTGTCAAAATATGGCTATTTCTTATAATAAAAACATAGCAAATAATAGTTTTGAAAGTGTCAAATCACTTATTGACAAGATAGAATCAATTCTGCAACAAAGTGAAAATGTTATTGGTTTTGTTTCACCCACACCTCATATTCCTCAAATGCAGGTAATAATAAGAGAACTTAATAAAAGAAATCTTTACCCAAAGGTTGTTTATAATACTTCGGGGTATGATAGGGTGGAGGTGTTGAGGGATTTGGAGGGGGGGGTGGATGTTTTTTTGCCTGATTTTAAGTATGCTTATAATGAAAGTGGTTTGATTTTTTCGGGTATAAGGAATTATAAGGACGTGTGTTTGGCTGCTATAAAGGAAATGTATAGGCAAAAAGGTTCTTCTATTTTGACAGATAAGGATGAAAAAATAGAAAGTGCTTTGATAATAAGGCATTTGATTTTGCCTCAACACATACAGGAAAGCAAACAAGTATTGAAAACAATAGCCCAAGAGATTTCCACCTCTGTTGCCATATCTCTTATGGGACAATATCACCCATGTACTCATAATTCAAAAAACGAAGAGCTCAATAGAACCTTGACAATGCAGGAATACCAAGAAGTAGAGGAATATTTTTATTCTTTGGGTTTCCATAAAGGCTGGTTACAGGATATAAATAGCAATAACAATTACTTGCCTGATTTTGAGCAGGGAATATTTAAATAAATAAAATTTTATAAAGACATAGCACAACACCGACCTGCTTCACACCAACGAATTATCTATAATGGCTTTGCCCTTATGCTACCCCATAAAAATCCATAAGAAAAAAAGTAACGGCTTTGCCCCATAAAACTGGCTGAGCCTGAGCCGAAAAATATTTTTTCGGAAAATTTAATTGATGGGTAGTTAAAGTTCAAAAATAAGGGTGCTATTATTGATTATCAGTGAGTTAACCTTTTTCGAAGGGTAAAAAATGGCTTAAAATCAGCCTGTGGCTGTGATTTTCAGCGTTTTCGAGAGGTTTTTTAAGGAAAAAATTTTTTCTTCGCCCGTTTTGTGAAAATGA
>CAZITO010000009.1:0-38336 GCA_964542225.1 uncultured Bacteroidaceae bacterium
TAAAAATACTCACCAAAACAGCTCAAACCACAAAAAAAATTATTAAAAAATAATATTCTCTTGTGTGTTAGCAAAGGTTAAGATAAAATATTTTATAATTTTGTATCGGAGATAAAAACGTTAATTAAATCTTATAAGATTATGAAAAAGATTATTATTATTTTTAGTTTATTGATGTCTGCATTTTGGACAATTGCTCAGTATCCGCTGATAGATTATAGTCAATATTTGGAAAATTATGATGCAGATACAACAAATTTGCTTAGACCTGAAGTGTTTAATTTGCCTTGTGCCACAAATTACAATTTAAGAGGAGGCTCTGCTTTTGTTGCATCTTCCGAGAGTGATGCTTATTATATTTATGCAATTGCACAGCCTTATCATACAGACACAACTATTAATTTAGATGGTATAGTTATCTATAATGCTTATTTACATTATGCAGATTCGTCCTACGCAAATGGAAATTATACTTGCGACCCTGCAACTTTGTACTGTGAAATTTTAGACAATAAAATGAATGTATTGTATCATATAAGATACGATACAATAAATCAAAATTCACCACATAGTATTGTAAAACATTTTCAAGCAACAACATTTTTTGCTTTAAATTTTGATAGATTGATAAGTGTAAACGGAGACTTTTTTGTAGTTATGTCGTATGGTAAAGATTACATTAGAACTGATTTTCGAGGGTTAATGGCTGTACATGGCGGAATATTTTCAGATTCGGATTGCGATACGAGTATATATGACTATCCTTTGCCTTTATATCAATATGAGAACGATACCACTTGGTATGAGACAGGTACTCATACAAATACAATGAGAATGGCATACTTGACAGTTTATCCTCGTATCAATTATACAGGACAAGTAAATCATCCAAATTCAGAATTAAGCCCTGTGGATATTTCCTCGCGAACCAATGTTTTTCCGAATCCTGCTACTGAGGAGGTGAATATTAATTGCGGTTATAAGATGAAAAGCATAGAATTATATGATGAGCAGGGCAAACTCTTATATACAAAACAAAATATCAACGCTTATAATCATAAAATATCTCTAAACGACTATCCGCAAGGCACTTACCTTATAAAAATACTCACCAAAACAGCTCAAACCACAAAAAAAATTATTAAAAAATAATAATATTCTCTTGTGAGTTGTATAGGTTGCAGCACAATCAGTCTATATATTAATTCATTACAACCTATTTTTAATTTACATTGGAAAGCAAAAAAATAAAAAAATATTTTGTCAGTATTTTAAATTGTTGTACCTTTGCAAATTGAAAACTTTAGGCGTCCTCTTAAAAAGAGTACATAAAATAATAAGGGTATCGTATTATTTTGGGTTGCGTGCTTATTGAGGATTTATCATTAAAGGATTGTTGGCTGCTTTTCTTTGGTGACGCAGAAGTGAAGTTTTAGGGCTCTTATTTGTTTGTAACGCAGTGATGTCTGTTGTAAGAAAAAGAGTAAAAGAAGTTTAATAAAAATAAAAAAGAACATATTTATTAGATATGCCAACAATTCAGCAATTAGTTCGAAAAGGACGACAAGTAGCAGAGTACAAGAGTAAATCTCCTGCATTGGATTCTTGTCCTCAACGTAGAGGTGTGTGTACGAGGGTGTATACAACCACACCTAAAAAACCTAATTCAGCAATGAGAAAGGTTGCCAGAGTGAAACTTACTAATGGCAAGGAAGTTAATGCGTATATTCCGGGTGAAGGACATAACCTGCAAGAACACTCCATAGTAATGATTAGAGGTGGTAGGGTTAAAGACCTTCCGGGTGTTAGATACCATATAATCAGGGGCGCTTTGGATACCGCAGGTGTTGATGGTAGAAAACAAAGACGTTCAAAATATGGTGCTAAAAAACCAAAAGACGCAAAGAAATAATAAAAGGTTGAATAGATTTAAGTTTTTAGATAGAGATGAGGAAAACTAAACCAAAAAAGAGAGTAATACTTCCAGACCCTAAGTTCAATGATACTTTGGTAACAAAGTTTGTAAACAATATTATGCTTAAGGGAAAGAAGAGCATAGCATATAAGATATTTTATGATGCAATAGATATAGTTGCAGAAAAAACCAAAGAAAATGGTTTGGATATTTGGAAGAAAGGTCTTTCAAATGTAACTCCTAATGTAGAGGTTAGGAGCAGACGTATAGGTGGTGCTACTTTTCAAATACCTACAGAGATTCGTCCGGATAGAAAGATGTCTATGGGAATGAAGAATCTTATAGGATATGCACGCAAACGTTCTGAGAAAACCATGGCTTTAAGATTGGCCTCTGAGATTATCGCCGCTTCCAAAGAAGAAGGTGCAGCATTTAAGCGCAAAGAAGATATTCACAGAATGGCAGAAGCAAATAAAGCATTTTCACATTTTAGAATGTAATAAAAATTTTAGGAAAGAAAAGGATTATAGATGGCAGATTTACGCAACATACGCAACATAGGCATAATGGCCCATATAGACGCAGGTAAGACTACTACTACCGAACGTATTTTATTTTATACAGGAAAAAGTCACAAAATAGGCGAGACCCATGATGGTACTGCTACGATGGACTGGATGGCTCAAGAGCAAGAAAGAGGTATTACCATAACTTCGGCAGCGACCACTGTATTTTGGAAGTATAGAGATAAAGATTTCAAAATAAATATTATAGATACTCCGGGTCACGTTGATTTCACGGTAGAGGTGGAACGTTCTTTGCGTATCTTAGATGGAGCGATTGCTTTGTTCTGTGCTGTAGGGGGTGTGGAGCCTCAGAGCGAGACCGTTTGGAGACAAGCAGATAAATATAATGTACCTCGTATTGCATTTGTCAATAAAATGGATAGGGCGGGTGCTGACTACTTTAATGTATTAAAAGAAATCAGAGAGAAATTGGGTTCTAAGCCTGTTCCGGTAGAAATACCTATTGGTCAGGAGGATATGTTTAAGGGAATTATTGATTTAATAAGAAATAAGGCTCTTATGTATGACGAAGAATCTAAGGGTGCCAAACTTTATGAGGTGCCTATGCCTGAAGATTTGAAAGAAATAGCCGCAAAATATAGAAAAGAACTTATTGAAGGGGTTGCAGAAGAGGATGATAAATTACTCGAGAAGTATATGGAGGATGAAAACTCCATAACAGAAGAAGAAATCATAAAACATGTTAGAAAAGCAACTTGCGAGCAAAGAATAGTTCCTGTTTTGTGTGGCTCTGCTTTCAAAAACAAAGGAATACAGAATCTTATAGATGCTGTTTGCGAGTTTTTACCTTCTCCTATGGATGTGCCGGAGATAGAAGGTTTTAATCCTAAAACGAATGAAAAGGTTTCTCGTCCGGTTAGTGTGAAATCGCCGTTTAGTGCTTTAGCGTTTAAGATAGCGACCGACCCTTATGTAGGAAGAATATGTTTCTTTAGGGTTTATTCGGGGGCATTGGAGTCTGGCTCATATGTATATAACTCAAGTACAGGTAAGAAAGAGAGAATTTCTCGTATCATGCAAATGCATGCTAATCACCAAAATCCTTTGGAAAGAATAGAGGCTGGTGATATAGGTGCTGCTGTTGGCTTCAAGGAAATCAAAACAGGTAATACTTTGTGTGATGAAAACAACCCTATTGTTTTGGAGTCTATGACTTTCCCTGAGCCTGTGATTTCTATTGCAATTGAGCCTAAACAACAAGCGGATATTGATAAATTCAATACTGCTCTAATGAAACTTACAGAGGAAGACCCTACCTTACAAGTTCAGACAGATGAAGCCTCAGGTCAGACCATATTAAAAGGTATGGGAGAGTTGCACTTGGATATTATACTTGACAGAATAAAGAGAGAGTTTAATGTAGAGTGTAATGAAGGCAAACCTCAGGTGGCATACAAGGAAGCAATTACTGCTACTGTTGAACACAGAGAAGTTTATAAGAAACAAACCGGTGGTAGAGGAAAATTTGCAGATATTATATTCTCTATTGGTCCTGCAGACGAGGGCGTTAAGGGATTGCAGTTTGTAAATGAAGTTAAAGGTGGTAATATTCCTAAGGAGTATATACCATCAATAGAAAAGGGCTTTAAGGATGCTATGAATAATGGTGTTCTCGCTGGTTTCCCTATGGAGAGTATGAAAGTTGTGGTTAAGGATGGTTCTTATCACCCTGTAGACTCAGATGCTCTTTCTTTTGAAATCTGCGCTCGTTTGGCCTTTAAAGTTGCTGCAAAAAAAGCAATGCCTATATTGATGGAGCCGATAATGTCGGTTGAGGTTAATACTCCGGATGCATACCTTGGTGATGTAACAGGAGACCTTAATAGAAGAAGGGCTATTTTGGAAAATATTACTGCAAAGGTTGGTGTGCAATCGGTTAAAGCAAAAGTTCCTTTGAGTCAGATGTTTGGTTATGTAACAGCATTGCGTACCATAACATCAGGAAGAGCAAATTCCACAATGGAATTTTCTCATTATGCTCAAGCACCTAAAGATGTTACGGAAGAAGTTTTGAAAGAAAATAATTAACAATATAAAACTTACAATTGTGAGCCAAGAGAAACAAAAAATTAGAATCAAATTGAAGTCTTACGACCATAACTTGGTTGATAAGTCTGCTGAGAAAATCGTTAAGACTGTAAAGATGACAGGGGCACATGTACAAGGTCCTATTCCTTTGCCAACAGCAAAGAAAATCTTTACTGTCAATCGTTCTACCTTTGTTAATAAAAAATCACGTGAGCAATTTGAGTTAAATTCATACAAGCGTCTTATGGATATAAGCAGTACTTCTGCTCAAACCATAGATGCTTTGATGAAACTTGAATTACCTTCAGGTGTGGAAGTGGAAATAAAGGTTTGATAAACGAATACTTTAACGATAGAAATTTAGTGAATAGTCCAGCCGCTAAATAAGGGAAATTATGCTGGAGATAAAAAGTAAAAAATTAAAAGAGAGATGTCAGGATTAATTGGAAAGAAAATTGGAATGACTAGCATCTTTGATGCCTCTGGCAAGCAACAGCCATGCACGGTGATAGAAGCTGGTCCCTGTGTAGTTACACAGGTCAAGACACTTGAAAAAGATGGTTACAGTGCCATCCAATTGGCCTTTGAAGAAAAGAAAGAGAGTAAAACAACGAAGCCAATGAGAGGTCACTTTGCTAAGGCTGAAACCACACCAAAAAAATATCTTGCAGAGTTTTCTCGTTTTGAGGAAGGTGAGAGAAAGCAGTTTGGTGAGGTGCTTACTTGCAATGTTTTTACCGAAGGAGAATTTGTGGATGTTGTCGGAGTTTCCAAAGGTAAGGGGTTTCAAGGTGTTGTAAAGCGTCATGGCTTTGGTGGTGTAGGAGATAAGACTCACGGTCAAGACGATAGATTGCGTGCTCCGGGTTCTGTTGGTGCTTCTTCTTATCCTTCAAGAGTATTCAAGGGAATGAGAATGGCAGGACAAATGGGTAACCACAGAGTAAAAGTGCAAAATCTTAGAATACTTAAGATTTTTGAAGAAAAGAATTTAATATTAGTTAAAGGGTCCGTTCCAGGTCCTAAGGGTTCAATTTTAAAACTTGAGAGATGGAGCTAAAAATATATAACATAAAAGGAGAAGATACAGGAAGAACCATAGAGGTTATGGATTCTTTGTTTCAGACTGAGCCAAACGACCATGTAATTTGGTTGAGTGTAAAACAATTTTTAGCAGACCAAAGACAAGGAACTCATAAGGCTAAAGAGCGTTCCGAAGTTTCTGGTTCTACTAGGAAATTGAAAAGGCAAAAAGGTACCGGTGGTGCCAGAGCGGGTGATATCAATAGCCCTTTGATGGTTGGTGGTGGTAGAGTTTTCGGACCAAGACCAAGAGATTATAGATTCAAACTTAACAAAAAAGTTAAATCTTTGGCAAGGCTTTCTGCTTTGTATTATAAGGCTAAGGATGAGCAAGTTAAGGTTGTAGAAGACTTTGCTTTCGAGGCACCTAAAACAAAGAAAATGATAGAGGTTTTGGATGCGTTGCAACTAAGAAATAAAAAATCTTTGTTTGTTTTATTGCCAAATAGAGAAAGTTTTGTAACTTTGTCAGCCAGAAATCTTAAGCAGGTTAAGGTAATTAGTGCAAATACACTCAATACTTATGAAATTTTGTATGCGAATGCATTGGTATTTAGTGAATCTGCGCTTAGGGAATTGAATGAGAAGCATAAAAATTCCTAATTAGTGTGTAAGAGATAATAAAGAGTAAGAAAATGAGTATCATAGTTAAACCGCTTATTACAGAAAAGATGACAAAGATAAACGAGAAAGATGCTTCTCGTTGTGCTTTCATCGTTGATAAAAGAGCGAATAAGATAGAGATAAAGAAAGCGATAGAGAACTTGTATAGTGTTAAGGTGGATTCTGTTAACACTATGAATTATTCTGGCAAAAGAAAAGCAAGATTTACCAAGGCTGGTTATATACAAGGACGTACTAATGCTTATAAAAAGGCCATGATTACTTTGGCCAAGGGTGAAACAATAGACTTTTTTAGCAATATTTAATATAGAGAGATGGCTTTAAAGAAATTAAAACCGACAACACCGGGACAGAGACATAAAGTAGCGAGTTCTTTTGAAGAGATAACAAAGAGCAAACCTGAGAAGAGTTTGGTTTTTGGTATTCATAAGACTGGTGGTAGAAATAATCAAGGAAAAATGACCATGAGATACATTGGAGGTGGTCATAAGAGATTATATCGTGTAATAGATTTTCGCAGAGATAAAGATAATATTCCTGCAGTAGTTAAATCCATAGAATACGACCCAAATCGTACGGCTCGTATTGCCTTGGTTTGCTATGCTGACGGCGAAAAGCGTTACATTGTTTCTCCTAACGGGTTGAAAGTTGGTCAGACAATCATGTCAGGTAAAGGAGTTGCCCCTGAGATAGGTAACACATTGTTGCTTGGTGAGATACCTTTTGGAACAATGATTCACAATATAGAGTTAAGACCGGGCGAAGGTGCAAAGTTGGTAAGAAGTGCGGGTGCTTATGCTCAACTTATGACGCGTGACGGAAAATATGCTATTATAAAGATGCCTTCTGGTGAGACTCGTATGATACTTCAGGCTTGTAAGGCAACAGTTGGAGTAGTTTCCAATACAGAACATAGTTTGGAAGTTTCTGGTAAGGCGGGACGTTCTCGTTGGTTGGGAAGAAGACCAAGGGTCAGAGGTGTTGTTATGAACCCTGTTGATCACCCAATGGGTGGTGGTGAAGGACGTGCCTCTGGAGGTCATCCTCGTACTCGTAAGGGAATTCCTGCTAAGGGTTACAAGACAAGGTCGCCTAAGAAGACTACAAGTAAGTTTATAATAGAAAGACGTAAGAAATAATTAAATCAGAGAAGTATATGAGCCGTTCATTAAAAAAAGGACCTTATATTTATTATAAGTTGGAGAAGAAAGTTTTGGATGCACAAGCCAAAAACAGTAAGAATACTATTAAGACATGGTCAAGAGCTTCAATGATTTCTCCTGATTTTGTTGGCTTGACCATAGCAGTTCATAATGGAAATAAATTTATTCCTGTTTATGTAACTGAGAATATGGTAGGTCATAAATTGGGTGAGTTTGCGCCTACGAGAATATTTAGAGGACATGCCGGTCAAAAAGATAAAGGTAAGAAATAAAAGACTTTAGAGAAGATGGGATCAAGAAAACGTAAACGTGCCGAAGAGTATAAAGAGGCAAGAAAGAGCAGATATGTTGCAAGATTAAATAATAATCCTACATCTCCGAGAAAAACTCGTCTTATGGCGGATGCTGTAAGAGGGCTTGATGTTAATAAAGCCTTGGGTATATTGCAATATTCACACAGAGAATCTGCACCTAAATTGAGAAAGTTGTTGCTTTCTGCTATTGCTAATTGGCAGGCAAAAAATCCGGGTCAGGTAATGGAGGAGAGTAATCTTTTCATCAAACAAATATGTGTTAACGGTGGAAGACAATTAAAACGTCTTCGTACTGCACCACAAGGTCGTGGTTATAGGATAAGAAAACGTTCTAACCATATTATATTAGAGATTGGTAGTAGAAATGAAACTGCCGTACAATCTAATGATGTAGAAAATAAATAGTTTGTAATTTTAAGAAAAACGTAAAAGGATGGGACAAAAAACAGATCCAAGAGGAAACAGACTGGGTATCATCAGAGGTTGGGATTCAAATTGGTATGGTGGAAAAACATTCGAATCCAAATTGGTAGAGGATGATAAGATTAGAAAATATTTGGGTGTTCGTTTGAGCAATGCTGAAATCTCAAAAATATATATAGAAAGAACACTTAAACGCATAACCGTTACAATCAACACTGCTAAACCGGGATTTATTATCGGAAAACAAGGACAGGAAGTTGATAAAATAAAAGAAGAGTTAAAGAAACTTACAGAAAAAGAAGTACAAATCAATATTTTGGAAGTTAAGCGACCTGAGTTGGAGGCTAAACTTGTTGCAGACAATATTGCTCGTCAAATAGAGGGTAGGGTTTCTTATAGAAAGGCTATCAAGATGGCAATTGCTTCTACAATGAGAGTTGGTGCTGAGGGTATAAAGGTTTCTGTTTCTGGTCGTATTGGTGGAGCCGAAATGGCAAGAACAGAGCACTACAAAGAGGGTAGAACTCCTTTGCACACGCTTCGTGCCGATATAGATTATGCTTTGGCAGAAGCACACACAACCTATGGTCGTATAGGAGTGAAGGTATGGGTTTGTAAAGGATTCATTTACAACAAGGTTGAAATAGTTCCTTCTACTGTAGGTGGAGGTTTGAAAGATAATAATAGGTCGGGACAACGCTTCAACGCAGGTGCAAGACCTCATCGTAAAAATAATAGTAGGGATTTTAAATAACAGAGTGATATGTTACAGCCAAATAAGACAAAATACAGAAAACAGCAAAAGGGCAAAATGAAAGGCATGGCTTTTAGGGGTCATGAGTTGGCTTTCGGAAGTTTTGGTATAAAATCATTGAATACCTCTTTTATTACAGGCCGTCAAATAGAGGCTGCCCGTCAGGCTATTACTCGTTATATGAAACGTGAGGGTCAATTGTGGATAAGAATATTCCCAGACAAACCTATTACCAAAAAACCTAACGAAGTGCGTATGGGTAAAGGTAAGGGAGCACCTGAATATTTTGTAGCGAGAGTAAGACCCGGTGCTATGCTATTTGAGGCTGAAGGAGTTCCATTGTCTGTTGCAAAAGAGGCAATGAGACTTGGCGCACAAAAATTGCCGGTGATTACAAAGTTTGTAGTACGTAGAGATTATGTAGAACAATAAATTAAAAAGAGAATAGAAAATGAAGAACAATTTAGGTTTGAAAGAACTTTCCGATAAGGAATTGTTGGAAAGACTTGAGGCAGAGCAGACGGAGTTGGTGAAAATGAAAATAAACCATGCTATATCTCCATTAGAAAACCCTAATTTATTGTCGGCTACTCGTAAGAACATCGCTCGAATTAACACTGAAATTTCACTTAGAAAGAAAATGGCTAAGGAGAGCAAATAAGATAAATTTAAAGACGTAGTATAATGGAAAGAAATCTTAGAAAAGAAAAAATCGGTGTAGTTGTGAGTGATAAGATGCAAAAAACTATAAATGTTTTGGTTGAGAGAAAAATCAAACACCCAAAATATGGCAAGTTTTTGAAGAGGAGTAAAAAATTCATGGCACACGATGAGAAAGAAGAAGCAAGAATTGGGGATACTGTTCGCATAATGGAGACCAGACCATTGAGTAAGAATAAGTGCTGGAGATTAGTTGAAATAATAGAAAAAGCTAAATAGGATATGATACAACAAGAAACGAGATTGGTTGTTGCTGATAACAGCGGAGCGAAAAATGTATTATGTATCAGAGTTTTGGGCGGTACAAAGACTCGTTATGCATCCGTTGGTGACAAAATAGTTGTAGCGGTTAAAGATGCCTTACCTTCCGGTAATGTAAAAAAAGGCTCTGTATCTAAAGCAGTTGTTGTTAGAACAAAGAAAGAAATAAGAAGACAAGACGGTTCTTATATCAGATTTGATGACAATGCTTGTGTGTTACTTACTGCTACAGATGAATTGAGAGGTACTCGTATTTTTGGACCGGTAGCAAGAGAATTGCGTGAGAAACAATTTATGAAAATAGTTTCATTGGCTCCAGAAGTATTATAACGAATAAAATAATAGAGAGATGAAATTACACATAAAAAAAGGGGATACAGTAAAAGTTATTGCGGGTAATTCTAAAGGTGTTACAGGAAAGGTTTTAGTCGTATATCCAAAAGATAATAGGGCTATTGTAGAGGGTGCTAATAAAATAAAAAAGCACACTAAACCTAATCCTAAAAATACGCAAGGCGGTATAATAGAAAAAGAGGCCCCTATACACATATCCAATTTGATGGTTGTAGACTCTAAAGGTAACGCAACCAGAATAGGAAGACGCCTTGATGAGAAAACAAATAAATTAGTTCGTTATTCTAAAAAAACAGGGGAGGTTATAAAATAATGGGATACAGTCCAAGATTAAAAAGTAAATACAAAGACGAGATTATGCAATCTCTGATGAAAGAGTATAATTACACTACTGTAATGCAAGTACCTCGTCTTGTGAAGATTTCTCTCAATCAAGGTTTGGGAAAATTGGCTTTGAATGACAAAAAAGTCATAGACAAAGGTGTTGAGGAAATGTCTGTTATAGCTGGTCAAAAAGCGGTTGCTACTAAATCAAAGAAAGATATATCTAACTTTAAACTTAGAAAAGGTATGCCTGTAGGAGTTAGAGTAACTTTGAGAGGTGATAAAATGTATGAGTTTTTGGATAGATTGATTTCTGCCGCTATTCCAAGAATTAGAGATTTTAGAGGAATAGATACCAAAGGCTTTGATGGTAGAGGAAATTATACTTTTGGAGTACAGGAACAAATAATATTTCCAGAAATAGATATAGATAAAGTTGACCATCTTAATGGTTTGGATATAACCTTTGTTACTTCAGCAAATACAGATAAGGAAGCCTTTTCTTTATTGAAGTCGTTTGGTTTTCCTTTTAAAGTAGAATCAGAAAAATAGTTATATAATGGCAAAAGAATCAATAAAAGCACGCGAGAGAAAAAGAGAATATTTGGTAGCAAAATATGCGGCTAAAAGACAGGCTCTTTTGGAGGCAGGTGATTATGAAGGATTGCAAAAATTACCTAAAAATGCTTCACCTGTAAGACTACATAACCGTTGTAAATTAACGGGTCGTCCAAAAGGCTATATGAGACAATTTGGCATTTCAAGAATTAATTTCAGAGAAATGGCATTGGCAGGTTTGATTCCGGGAGTAAAAAAGGCTTCTTGGTAAGAAAATACCACCAGTAAAAATTAGTGAATTAATAAATAAAGTAAAAAGAAATGTTAACAGATCCAATTGCAGATTATTTGACACGCATAAGGAATGCAGTGAATGCAAGACATAGAATTGTGGAGATTCCTTCTTCAAAAATGAAGAAAGAAATGACTAAGATTCTTTTTGATAAGGGATATATATTGAATTATAAGTTTGAAGATGATATCTTTCCTAAGACAATAAAGATAGCTTTGAAATATCATCAACAAACAAAAGAGCCGGCTATTTCTATGTTAAAGAGAGTTAGTAAACCGGGATTGAGAAAATATGTTGGAGTTAATGAACTTCCGAGAGTCATGAATGGTTTGGGTATAGCAATCATATCTACTTCTCGTGGAATGATGACAGACAAAGAGGCTCGTGCTTTGAGAGTAGGTGGTGAAGTTGTATGTTATGTTAGTTAAAAACTTAAGGAGGGAATTGATATGTCAAGAATAGGAAATTTACCAATAAATATTCCTGCCGGTGTAGAGGTAACAGTGGATAATAGCAATGTTGTTACAGTAAAAGGAAAACTTGGTTGTTTGCAACAAGCAATGAATCCTGCTATAACTTTAAATATAGATAACGGAGTTATACATTTGAAAAGAGAATCAGATTCCAAAACAAACAAGTCTCTGCATGGTTTGTACAGAGCCTTGGTAAAAAATATGGTTACCGGAGTGTCTGAGGGTTTTCATACTACTCAGGAGGTGATAGGCGTTGGTTACAAAGCACAGGCTCAGGGACAAGTTTTGGAACTTGCACTTGGTTATTCTCACAGTATATTTATGGTTTTACCTGATGAAATAAAAGTTGAGACTATAACAGAAAAAGGTAAAAACCCTTTGATAAAAATGACTTGTTGTGATAAACAACTTATAGGTCAAGTTGCAGCGAAGATTCGTTCTTTGCGTAAGCCTGAACCATACAAGGGCAAAGGTATTCGTTTTGAGGGTGAAGTTATACGTAAGAAGGCCGGAAAAGCCGCTGCTAAATAATAAATAGAAAACAAAAAAATCTGAGGATACGTAAATGGCAACGAAGAAAGATATAAGAAGACTAAAAATCAAGATGAGGATACGTAAGAAAATAAGTGGAACATCACAAAGACCACGTCTTACGGTATTTAGAAGTAATAAGGAAATTTATACTCAGTTGGTTGATGATGTGGCTGGTGCTACATTGTGTGCTGCCAACTCTTTGGAACGAGGTTTCCAAAAGAGCGGTAATAAGACTGAGGTTGCTCAACAAGTAGGCAAATTATTAGCCGAGAGAGCCAAAGAAAAGGGTATAGAATCAGTTGTTTTTGATAGAAATGGTTATTTGTATCATGGACGAGTTAAGGCTTTGGCTGATTCAGCAAGGGAAAATGGTTTAAAATTCTAAGAAGATGGCGGAACTAAATATAAAAAGAGTAAAATCAAGCGAAATAGAATTTACGGATAAGCTTGTACATATCGGTAGAGTTACTAAGGTAACCAAAGGTGGTAGGACGTTTAGTTTTTCTGCCATAGTTGTTGTAGGAAATGGAAATGGTATAGTTGGCTATGGTTTAGGAAAGGCAAAGGAAGTTGCTGCGGCTATTGCTAAAGGTTCTGAGGATGCCAAAAAGAATCTTATAAAAGTTCCTATTTTAAAAGGTACCATACCTCACGAGCAAGAAGGAAAGTATAGTGGTGCGAGAGTTTTCTTAAAGCCAGCTGCTCCGGGAACAGGAGTTATAGCCGGAGGTGCTATGCGTGCTGTTTTGGAGAGTGTTGGAGTTAAGGATGTCTTGGCTAAATCAAAAGGTTCATCCAACCCTCACAGTGTGGTAAAAGCAACTGTTGCCGCTTTGTTAAAGATGAAAGACCCTTATACTGTGGCTAAGTTGAGAGGTATTGAAATGGATAGAGTGTTTAACGGATAAAATGATTTGGAGATGAAAGTAAGAGTAACTCAAATAAAGAGTGGTATAGGATATCCACTACGTCAAAAACAAACACTTTGGGCATTAGGTATAAGAAAAATGAATCATTCCAAAGAACACGAACTTACCCCTCAAATTCAGGGAATGATAGACAAAGTGAAACATTTGGTAAAAGTTGAGGAGATTAATTAATAAAAATAAATAATTAATTATGAATTTAAGTAATTTAAAACCTGCTTTGGGCTCTACAAAGAGTCGCAAGAGAATAGGTAGAGGACAAGGTAGCGGATATGGTGGTACATCTACACGTGGTCATAAGGGAGCAAAGTCTCGTTCTGGTTATAGTAGAAAAGTAGGATTTGAAGGCGGTCAGATGCCTCTTTATAGATTGTTGCCTAAGTTTGGTTTCAAAAATATCAATCGTGTTGAATATCTTGGAATCAACTTGGATACTTTGGAACAGATAGCCGAAAAATTAAATACCACAGATATTACCATAGACCTTTTGAAAGCAAATCGTATAGCATCAAAAAGTGATAGAGTAAAGGTATTGGGTAGAGGTGAATTGTCAAAAACCATAAATGTTACAGTCAATGCCATTTCTCAAAAAGCCAAACTTGCTATAGAATCAAAAGGTGGTGTAGTTACTATAATCTAAAAAAACCGTACATTAATGAAGCGATTTATCAATACAATCAAGAATATCTGGAGTATAACGGATTTAAGAGCCAAGATAATTTTTACACTGTCTCTTATATTGGTGTATAGGATTGGTTCCTATGTTGTTATTCCGGGCATAAATCCTTCTGACTTAGGTTCTTTGCAAAGCCAAACTCAAGATGGAGTCTTAGGCTTGTTGAACATGTTTTCGGGAGGTGCATTTTCCAATGCCTCTATTTTCGCCTTGGGTATTATGCCTTACATTACGGCTTCCATTGTTGTTCAGTTGTTGACAATGGTAGTGCCTTATTTTATGAAAATGCAACGAGAGGGTGAAAGTGGTAGAAACAAAATCAATCAGATTACACGTTGGTTAACAGTAGTGGTTACCATTTTTCAATCTTTTGCTTATTTGGCAAATTTGAGAAACCAACTACAGGGAGCCCAAATATTCAACATATTTGGAGGAAGTACCATTACGTTTTGGAATTGGGTGTTGCCTATTTCCATACTGTTGACATGTGGTACTTTGTTTGTGATGTGGTTGGGTGAAAGAATCACCGACAAAGGTATAGGTAATGGTATATCATTGTTAATCATGGTTGGTATTATTGCCCGTTTGCCTTTTGCTTTATTTGCTGAATTTGCCTCTCGTATGGAAAGTCAAGCAGGTCAGTTGGTTATTTTGTTTGTTGAATTGATAGTATGGCTTATTGTTATTATGTTTTGTATTCTTTTGGTGCAGGGAACAAGAAGAATTCCTGTTCAATATGCAAAACGTATAGTTGGTAACAAACAATACGGTGGTGTTAGACAATACATACCTATAAAAGTTAATGCAGCCGGTGTTATGCCTATCATTTTTGCTCAAGCAATAATGTTTATTCCTGTAACAATTATGGGCTTTTCGGGTTCTAATTCTACAAGCGGTATAGCCTCGGTGTTATCAGATTTTGACGGATTTTGGTATAACCTTATCTTTGGTTTAATGGTTATAATTTTTACCTATTTTTATACTGCTGTTGCTATCAATCCAAAACAGATGGCGGATGATATGAAAAAGAATGGCGGTTTTGTTCCGGGAGTAAAACCGGGCAAAAAGACAGAAGAATTTTTTGATAATATTTTATCAAAAGTAACCCTACCGGGTTCCATATTCTTGGCTTTGGTCGCTATTTTGCCTGCGATTGTGAGATTGTTTGGTATAAATTCCCAATTTGCACAATTCTACGGTGGTACATCTTTGCTTATCCTTGTTGGTGTGGTTTTGGATACGTTGCAACAAATAGAAAGTCATCTTTTGATGCGTCATTATGATGGTTTGACCAAATCAGGGCGTATTAAAGGTAGAAATTAGAATTATAGACAAGCAATGATTAACGTAAAATCTTCTATAGAAATTGAACAAATGAGAGTTGCGGCTCTTTTGGTAGGGCAGACGCTGTCGGAAGTAGCAAAGATTATAAAGCCGGGTGTTACCACAGAGGCTTTGGATAAGCGAGCCGAAGAGTTTATTCTATCCAAAGGGGCTTTGCCAACCTTCAAGGGCTATAATGGTTTTCCTGCCTCGTTGTGTATCTCAATCAACGAAGCGGTTGTTCATGGCATACCTTCAAAAAGAGAAATACAAGAGGGTGATGTGATTTCTGTGGATTGTGGTTGTACTTTGAACGGTTGGGTAGGAGATTCTGCCTATACCTTTGCAGTGAAAGGGGTAAAGCAGGAAGATATGCAACTTATGAAAGTTACAAAGCAATCTTTGTATAATGCTATAGAGGTTTGCAAAGTAGGTAATAGACTTGGAGATATTGGTTATGCGGTTCAATCATATTGCGAATCTTTTGGTTATGGTGTTGTTAGGGAATTGTGTGGTCATGGTTTAGGTCATGTTATGCACGAGGACCCTAATGTTCTTAATTATGGAAGAAGGGGTACCGGAGCCAAACTAAGAGAAGGAATGACCATAGCAATAGAACCTATGATAACATTGGGAAATAAAGAGATTATTTTTCATAATGATGGTTGGACTTGTACTACGGTAGATAATTCCACTGCTGCTCACTATGAGCATGATGTGGCTATTACAAAAGATGGACCTATGGTTTTATCAAGTTTCCAAGAGATAGAGGAGTCTGTCAGAAAAAATGATAATTTAGAAATAGTAGAGTAATAATATATGGCTAAACAAGAACCTATACAATTAGACGGTGTTGTGCTTGAATCATTGGGTAATGCTATGTTTAGAGTAGAAATGGATAGTGGTCATGTTATAACCGCTTCTATTTCCGGCAAGATGCGTATGCATTATATAAAAATATTGCCCGGTGATAAGGTACAAGTAGAAATGTCACCATACGATTTGACAAGAGGAAGAATAACTTATAGGCATAAGTAGAAGAGAAAACAAACCTAATAATAAAGAAACGAGATATGAAAGTTAAAACTTCAGTAAAGAAAAGGTCTCCGGAGTGTATTGTTGTGAGACGTAAGGGAGTTGTTTATGTTATAAACAAAAAGAATCCTAAGTTCAAACAACGTCAAGGTTGAGATTGATTTTAATTTTAAACTAATAAAAGTAAAAAAAGTAATAGATTTATGGCAAGAATTGCAGGTATAGACTTACCTAAGACCAAAAGCGGAGTAATTGGTTTGACCTATATATACGGTATAGGAAAGAGTTCTGCGTCAAAGATTTTGGCAAAAGCCGGTATAGATGAGCAGAAAAAGGTAAGCGAGTGGAGTGATGATGAGCAAAATGCTATTCGTAACATTATCAGCGAAGAGTATAAAGTAGAAGGTGACCTTCGTTCTGAGATACAAATGAATATCAAGCGTTTGATGGACATTGGTTGTTATAGAGGCATTAGACATCGTTTGGGTCTGCCTGTTAGAGGACAGAGTACAAAAAACAATGCTCGTACTCGTAAGGGTAGAAAGAAAACTGTTGCTAACAAGAAGAAAGCAACTAAATAGTTAAGTTAGAAACATTGAGTGCGGAGTACCTTTAAAATTTTGTTTTTGGAGCATTCAATAAAATTTGAAAAAAAGAAATGGCTAAAAATTCAAAACCAACAAAGAAAAGAGTAGTAAAAGTTGAACCACAGGGCAGAGCGACTATCTTTGCATCTTTCAATAATTGCATTATTTCCTTGACCAATAATGCAGGACAAGTTATATCTTGGTCTTCAGCAGGAAAGATGGGTTTCAAGGGTTCAAAGAAGAATACCCCATACGCTTCACAAATGGCAGCAGAGGATTGCGCTAAGGCAGCGTATGATTATGGCTTGAGAAAAGTAAAGGTATTCGTTAAAGGTCCTGGAGCAGGACGTGAAGCGGCTATTCGTGCAATCAATACTTGCGGTATTGAGGTGTTGGAGATTACGGATGTAACTCCTTTGCCACACAATGGTTGTCGTCCTCCTAAAAGAAGAAGAGTATAATTTATTGAAGTTTTAATTTTAAAAAAAAAGAAAAAAATGGCAAGATATACAGGACCTAAAACCAAAATAGCAAGAAAGTTTAAAGAACCGATATACGGACCAGATAAGTCATACGATAGAAGACCTTATGCACCGGGTCAGCATGGAGGCAAAAGACGTGCAAAACAATCCGAGTATGGTCTTCAGTTGATGGAGAAACAGAAAGCAAAATATACTTACGGTATATTGGAGAGACAATTTAGAAACTTGTTTGAGAAGGCTTCTCGTAAGGGAGGTATAACCGGTGAAGTGTTGTTCCAAATGATAGAGTCTCGTTTGGATAATGTTGTTTATCGTTTGGGTATAGCCAAGACTCGTAATCAGGCGCGTCAACTTGTTTCCCATAAACATATAGTTGTTAATGGTTCGGTTGTTAATATACCATCTTACTTATTAAAAGAAGGCGATAGTGTTGGAGTTAGAGAGCGTTCAAAATCTTTGGAAATTATAGAGGACTCTCTATCCTCAAGAATGCAATATTCATGGCTTGAGTGGGATGAGGCTAAAAAAGAAGGTAAATTTATGAACTATCCTCAGAGAGCCGACATTCCGGAAAATATTAACGAACAAGCTATCGTTGAGTTGTATTCTAAGTAATAAAATAAAAATAGGAGAAAATATGGCCATATTAGTTTTTCAACAACCTGAAAAGGTTATAATGGTGGAGTCAGATGAATACAGAGGCAAGTTTGAGTTTCGTCCTTTGGAGCCTGGCTATGGTAATACGATAGGAAATGCTTTGAGAAGGATATTGCTTTCTTCTTTGGAAGGTTTTGCAATTACTGCGGTGCGTATTGATGGAGTAAATCACGAATTTGATACCATACACGGTGTTGTAGAAGACATGACTGAAATCATCCTTAATCTAAAAAGGCTTTGTTTTAAACGCAATATAGAGCAAGAAGATGAGGAGGAAGTATCTTTCAAAATAGAGGGTAAGACGACTTTTATGGCTGGCGATATGAATAAGTTTCTAAACGCTTTCCAAGTCCTTAATACAGATGTAGAAATATGTCACATGACTTCTGATGTAACTTTAGACATAACTTTGCGAATAGAAAAAGGACGCGGTTATGTGCCTTCAGAGGAAAATGTAAGGTCTAATGACCCTATTGGAACCATTGCAATTGATTCTATTTTTACTCCGATAAAAAATGTTAAATATTCAGTTGAGAATTATAGGGTAGGTCAGAGGACGGATTACGATAATCTTATTTTTGAGATAGAGACTGACGGTTCTATTTTGCCTAAAGATGCCTTAAGAGAATCTGCTCAGATTCTTATTCAGCATTTGGTGTTATTCTCCGATAAAAAAATAGATATACAAACAGATATCAAAACTCAGCAAGACGAATTTGATGAGGAGACTTTGCACGTTCGTCAATTGCTTAAGACCAAACTCGTTGATATGGACTTGTCTGTCAGAGCGCTTAATTGTTTGAAGTCTGCCGGAGTGGATACGCTTGGCGACCTTGTACAAATTGCTAAGGCAGATTTGTTGAAGTTTAGAAATTTTGGTAAGAAATCTTTAACCGAATTGGATAACTTGGTTAAGTCAAGGAATTTGGAGTTTGGTATGGATATTTCAAAGTATAAATTAGAAAAAGAGTAAAGAAAAATGAGACACGGTTGTAAAGTAAATCATTTGTCAAGGAAAGCGGCTCACAGAAGTTCTATGTTGTCCAATATGGCGGCTTCTTTGATAAAACACAAGAGAATAGAAACAACTTTGGCTAAGGCCAAAGCGTTAAGAAAATATGTAGAACCATTGATAAATAAGTCAAAAGAAGACTCTACCCACCAAAGACGTATAGTTTTTGCTCATTTGAGAGATAAAGAAGCGGTTACAGAATTGTTCCGTGAGGTTTCTCAAAAGATAGCAAACCGTCCGGGAGGATATACCCGTATTCTTAAACTTGGAAGACGTTGGGGCGATGGAGCGGAAATGGCTATGATGGAATTGGTTGACTATAATGAAAATATGCTTAAGGATGTTACTGCCAAAAAAGCCAAATCTACTCGTAGAGGTGGCAAAAAGAAAGCAACACCTCAAGCAACAACGGAAACAGAGGTTGCACAGGCTCCGCAAGTTGAGCAACCACAACAAGAAGAGGCAACCAAAACGGAGTAGTTTCTGCGTATTTTTTTATTTGCTTAGAAAGGTATATTTCTTAAAAAAGGAGTATACCTTTTTTGCTACTATATCGGCAGGCTGTAGAAATCAATATATAATAGTTATTTATTGTAAAAGGTACAAAAAAGAGAATGTAAAATAAATAAAAACTTTTACTCCTTTCTTTGTTTATGAGAGTGTTATGACTTGGCACAGGGTTATAATATACATTTTGAGCCCATCAAGTTTATATAGTAAAAATATAAGTTTCCCATATTGTAGAATAATTAAATTAAAAAAAATGTACTATAATACTAACTTTTATCGTTATGAAATAAAAAACAAATGAAAAAAAAGGTGAAAACGTTACGCATTATAAAGGAGAAAGATTTGGATAGAGCGGAAGATTGGAGAACTACCTTTCAAACTTTTGGAGTTATTTTAATAACTCTTCTTGTTGCGATACCTGTGGGCATATATAAAGGATTTGCTTATGCTTGGCTCGTTATAATAATAGGTTTTTTATGTATGACAATTGCATGTTTGGTCGGAGATAACAAAAAAGTAATAAAACTAAGGAAGCTGTTAAAGATTAGAAAAGAAAGGAATATGTCGGAAGAATTAAAGAGACAAAGATATAGTTATACTGCAGACTATGATTATAAATCAAGTGACAAACACTATACTCATAGCACCTACAAGCCTTCTGTAACCGAATGGCTTGGCGGTTATCTTGTTGCATCCAAATTCTTTGACGAAATGTTTAAAAGCGATAATAAAAACAAATATTAAAAACTTAATTTTTCCCCTTCCCACCCCAAAACAAAGATAAAAGAAACAAACCAAAATGAGCAAAATAAAAGACCTTATACAACACAGGCACAGCCTGTTTTATAATGGCAAAGCCGCACCCGTTGGGTGTTTTATATGGGCAGAGTCGTTAATAATAACTTATCAAAACCTATACTACTAACCTATAACAACCTATAAAGAAAGAAAGTAATCCAATGAGCAAAATAAAAGACCTTATACAACAACATTGCCCAAACGGAGTGGAATATAAAAAGTTGGGAGAATATATTGATATTTACACAGGCACTCAATTTAATAAAAGAGATATGTTAGATATAGGTTCTTATCCCGTATTGAATGGTGGCATCAGTCCATCGGGTTTTGCTGAAATTTATAATGAAGAAGCAAACACTATAACCATATCTCAGGGAGGAGCCTCTGCTGGTTACGTTAATTGGATGGGGTGTAAATTTTACGCTGGTGCTCATTGTTTTGTTGTTAAACCTAACAGCGTATTACTAAATAATAGATATTTGTATTTTGTTTTAAAGAACTCCGAACAAAAATTAATGCAGTCAAAACACGGTGCAGGAATACCGGGACTGAATAGTAGTAAAGTAAAAAATCTTCAGATACCTATTCCGCCGATGGAGGTTCAGGAGGAGATAGTAAGGATATTGGATACGTTTAGCGCGCTTACAGCGGAGCTGGAAGCGGAGCTGGAAGCAAGAAAAAAACAATACCAATATTATAGAGATAAACTATTATCTTTTGAGAATTTAGGAGAGAGAGAGAGAGAGAGATTAACGTGGAGGAGGTTAGGTGAATGTGTACAAGTCATCAATGCTACAAAGAAAATGAATAAAAAATTTTATCTAACAAAGGGCAAATATCCTATAATAGACCAAGGGCAAAAATATATCATCGCTTATACTAATGATGCAACGGG
Organism: uncultured Bacteroidaceae bacterium; assembly: GCA_964542225.1. Classification (GTDB taxonomy): domain Bacteria; phylum Bacteroidota; class Bacteroidia; order Bacteroidales; family P3; genus Scybalousia_A. The sequence goes on from CAZITO010000009.1 coordinate 21,309, forward strand.
ACTTTTACCTTTAGATGAATATGTTATTTTTGGTGAACATACAAAAGAAATAAAATATGTAGATTTTCAATTTATTCAGGGGGCAGATGGACTAAAAATTTTAAAAAATAAAGATTTTATTCTTCCAAAATACTTATATCATTGTATGCAAAATTTAAAATTCCAAATTCCAAATAGAGGATATAATAGACATTGGACTGTAACTGCACCTTTACAAATTCCTATTCCGTCAATGGAGGAGCAGGAAAGGGTTGTTGGGATATTGGATAAATTTGATAGGTTGGTAAATGATATAAGCGAGGGCATACCCGCCGAAATAAAAGCCAGACGACAACAATATGAATATTATAGAGATATGTTGTTGAACTTTAAAAAATTGTAAATAAAAATGTTTTGATAGGTTGGCATAGGATGTAATGGGGTTTATTATGAGTTAAGATGGGTTATTATTAGGTTATAAAATATTCACAACAAAAAAAACAAAAGAAATGAAAGAGAACAAAATAGTAATAGAAAATACAGAATCTACCGTTGTAGCAAAATACGACTCTATAAAGGCTCAAGAAAACGAATATCAAAGCGAAGCCGAGTTGGAAAAGGCTTTTATCAAACAATTGGAAAATCAGGCATACGAATATCTTGCTTTGCATACAGAAGAAGACCTTATCCAAAACCTAAAAAAACAAATAGAAAAACTAAACTCCATAGAATTTAACGACAATGAATGGGACAGATTTTTCAACAATATACTTGCCAACAATAGAGACGGAATAGAGGAAAAAACTTTTATCATACAGGAAAATAATATCCATGCCTTTAAATTTGACAACGGAGTGGTAAAAAATATTACTATTTTTGACAAAGGAAACGTACACAACAACTCTTTACAAGTTATCAATCAATATGAGACGGAAACAACGGAGAGAAAAAACCGCTATGATGTCAGTATTTTGGTTAACGGTCTGCCTTTGGTTCATGTGGAATTAAAACGAAGAGGCATTCCTATAAGAGAGGCTTTTAATCAAATAAACAGATATCAAAGAGAATCTTTTTGGAGTGGAAGCGGTTTGTTTGAATATGTGCAAATCTTTGTTATCTCCAACGGCACACAAACAAAATATTATTCCAACACCACAAGAAACTCACATATCAAAGAAATAAACAAAACCATACAAAAAGGACAAAGCCGACAAACAAGCAACTCATTTGAATTTACTTCATGGTGGGCAGATGAAACAAATGAGCCTATTTTGGATTTGAGAGATTTTACCAAGACTTTTTTTGCAAAACATACCTTATTGAATATATTAGCCAAATACTGCATTTTTACAAGTGAAAAAATGCTTATGGTTATGCGTCCTTATCAAATTTGCGCTACCGAAAAAATCATTAACCGAATATTTATTGCCCACAACAATCATTATGAAGGAAAAAAGGAAGCAGGAGGTTATATATGGCACACAACAGGCTCAGGCAAAACGCTTACCTCTTTTAAAACGGCAAGAATAGCAACAAGTTTGGATTTTGTTGAGAAAGTTGTCTTTGTTGTGGATAGAAAAGATTTGGACTATCAGACAATGAAAGAATATGATAGGTTTGAAAAAGGAGCAGCCAATGGCAACAGCAGTTCGGATGTTTTGAGAAAGCAATTGAAAAACAATAGTTCAAAACTGATAATAACAACAATACAAAAGTTGTCTGCAATGCTCAAAAACAAAACCTATGAGCAAGAAATAAGGGAAATAACAAATAAAAATATTGTCTTTATCTTTGACGAATGCCATCGCTCTCAGTTTGGGCAAATGCACAAGGATATTACAAGGAGGTTTAAGAAGTATTATATTTTTGGTTTTACAGGTACTCCCATTTTTGCACAAAATGCAACCTCCAACAATAGCCCGACTTTGCAAACAACACAACAGGCGTTTGGAGACAAACTGCATACTTATACAATTGTGGATGCCATAAGGGACAAAAACGTATTGCCTTTCAGGGTTGAATATGTTTCCACTCTAAGAGAAAAAAAAGATTTTGAAAATATTAAGGTTTGGAGCATAGACACAGAAAGAGCACTCAAAGATAAAAGACGCATAGAATTGGTAACAAAGTATATCATAGAGCATTTTAACCAAAAGACAAAAAGAGATGAAAAAGCCTTTACTTTCAATAAAATAACCAATATACACGAAGTTGCCTCGGCAAAAGACCGCAACAACGCAAGAGAAATAAAACAAACCATAAGAATGAAAGGGTTTAATTCTATTTTTGCGGTTGCAAGTATTGATTTTGCAAAACTTTATTATGAGGAATTTAAGAAACAAAACAAGGACTTGAAAGTTGCAACCATTTTTTCATACGGAGTAAATAATGAACAAGATGAGGCTTACGGCTTTGAGGATGAAAACAATGAAAACACCGAAGGATTGACTCCTGCAGATAGAGATTTTTTGGAAAATGCCATAAAGGATTACAATAAAATGTTTGGCACAAATTACGATACCTCTTCGGAAAAGTTCCAAAACTATTATAAAGATGTCTCCCTAAGAACGAAAAACAGGGAAATTGATTTGCTCATTGTGGTCAATATGTTTCTGACAGGTTTTGACGCAACGACGTTAAACACTCTTTGGACAGATAAAAACCTCAGAATGCACGGGCTTTTACAAGCCTATTCTCGCACAAACAGAGTACTTAACTCAATAAAAACTTTTGGCAATATTGTTTGTTTTCGCAATTTGGAACAGGCAACAAACGATGCCATAGCCTTATTTGGCAACAAAGAGGCTTGCGGACTTGTACTTTTAAAAACCTTTGAAGAATATTATAAGGGCTACACAGATGATAAGGGCAATCATATAAAGGGTTATGAGGAAATAGTAAACCTGTTGCTTGAAAACTACCCCACTGACAAAATAACAAAGGGAGAAGAAGCAAAAAGATTGTTTGTAAAATTGTTTGGAGCCTTATTGAAAGTACAGAATATTTTGCAAGCCTTTGACCAATTTGCAGGACAAGAGTTGTTGACTGAAAGACAAATGCAAGACTATTTGGGATTGTATAACGATATTTATCAAGAAACTCACGCCTTTACCGTAACTCCGGACAAAGAAAAAGTTAATGAGGATTTGATTTTTGAAATGGAGTTGGTGAAACAGGTTGAAATAAATATTGATTACATCTTGGAATTGGTAAAAAAATATCAAAAAGAACAGAAAGAAAAAAACAAAGAAATTATTTTGCAAGATATAGACAGAGCCGTAAGGTCAAGCCCACAAATGAGAGACAAAAAAGACCTTATTGATGATTTTGTCAAAACAATAACCCCGACAAGCAATGTTGATGACGATTGGAATACTTTTGTACATACAAGACTACAAGAAGAGATGCAAACCATCATAAAAACAGAAAATTTAAATAAAGAAAAAGCAAGGGTGTATATAAAAAATTGTTTCAATGAGGGGTATGTAAAAGTTGCAGGTACAGAGGTTGCCAATATTTTGCCGCCAAGCAATCCTTTTAAAAAAGAATCCAAATACGAACAAAAGAAACAAAACGTAATAGACAAGATAAAAACATTCTTCAACAGGTTTTACGACCTCGTAGGTAGCAATATATAATAAGGTAACTGGAAAATAATCTTTATATAAAAAACACTCTATATTGCAAAAAAGTTTTAACTTTGCTTTTGCAAACATTAGGGGTGCTTATGGTTGGAAAATAGGCTGAGATTATACCCTTTGACAAGTTCGGTAATGCGAATTATGGAATAACGGTATCTCCTTAATTTTCTGTTTCTGACGATAGGTTTCCTAATCAAAAAATTATAAGTTTTTTTATGAAAGTAAGAGTAAATAATAGAGAAAAGATTGTTCCTGTTGGTTGCACAGCAAAAGAATTAACCGAAATCTTAGGTATCAAAAACAATGACCCTATAGCCTTGGCCATAGGAGAAGATGTTTTGTCTGAAGACAAATGGGAAACAACCATATTGAAAGATAACGACAAGATAACCATCATAAGAGCAACATGCGGAGGATAGGAATCACATCGGAGATTGCTGTTTTTAGAGAGCAAGAACGTATAATCAATTTTATAAAAAGCGGTTATGTAGAATATTTTCATATTCGCAAGCCCTCTTTTTCTCTGCAAGAAATGAGAGAATATCTTGCTTTCTTTCCAAATGATATAAGGCAAAAATTGTCCTTACACGATTATCATTCGCTTGCCTTGGAGTTGGGAATAGGAGGCATACATATAAACAAGCGTAACCCCATACTCAAAAAAGAATATTTTGGAAAAAGAATTTCCGTTTCTTGTCACAGCATAGACCAAGTTAAAGAATGGGAGGAAAAAGCAAATTATATATTCCTCTCCCCTATTTTTGACAGCATAAGCAAAAAAGGTTATAAATCAACTTTTTCACCTGATGAATTAAAGAACTGCTTTAACAAAAAAATATTAAATGATAAGGTTGTGGCACTCGGCGGGATAACAAAGGAAAATATAAAAGAATTGGAAATTATAGGCTTCTCTTCATGTGCTTTGTTGTCTGATTTATGGCAGTTGCCAAAGACAATGTTTATTACTCCAAACAAAACAACGGAAGAAATAATAAAAGAATGTACTGTTGTTTTGCAAGAAGGTATAAGGTTTATTCAATTAAGGATGAAGGGTGTTGCTAATGATAAAGTATTGGAAGTTGCCAAACACATCCGTCCCATTTGCGATAAACATTGTGCCATTCTTACCATTGATGACAAAATAGAATTATTGGAAAGCAAACTTTTTGACGGTGTACATTTGGGAAAAAACGATATGCCCATAAAACAAGCAAAACAAATAACAAAAAACAAATATCTCTTGGGAGCAACATGCAACACTATTTTTGATGTGGAAAATGCAATAAAAGACGGTGCCGACTATTTGGGAATAGGTCCTTATAAATACACAACCACCAAACAAAACCTTGCCCCCATACTTGGATTGGAGGGGTATAAAAATATAATAGAGTATATGAGAAATAAAAATTTAAACATTCCCATTTATGCCATAGGCGGAATAACATTGGAGGACTTACAACAATTAAAAAACATTGGAATACATGGAGTAGCCCTTTCAGGCACTATTTCCACTGCAACCAACAAACAATCAATAATAAAAGAAATCTTAAAAACATTTTAGTCTTTAAATAAGTTATGAATTCATATGTTTTTGACAGAGATAAGGAATGGGAATTTGTTTTGCAAATGTTTCAAATTATTAAGAAATCTGATAATATATTATGGAAAGAACTGTATTATACCTTGCAATGTATGTTAAGCAAAAAGAAACTAAATGATATAGACAAAGAAATATATTTTAGCACAAAAAGTATTTTTATACAATTGAAAGTCTGTTAAAAAAACAGATGTATTGAAACATATAAACAGAGTAATAAACAAATGAATAGGGAGATTTTAAAAATAGCGGATAAGGAATTTGCCTCTCGTCTGATAATAGGCACGGGAAAATTTGCAAGCAATGAAGTAATGCAACAATCTATCATAGCAAGCGGTTCGCAAATGGTAACGACTGCACTTAAAAGACTTGGGACTGAGGACTCAGGAAGCGAAAACATACTTGATTTTATACCAAAAGAATGTATGCTTTTGCCAAACACATCAGGAGTAAGAGATGCAAAAGAGGCTGTTTTTGCAGCCAAAATGAGCAGAGAATTATACAAAACCGAATGGATAAAATTGGAAATTCACCCGGATGCCAAATACCTTCTGCCCGATGTCAAAGAAACTTTGTTGGCAACAGAACTTTTGATAAAAGAAGGCTTTAAGGTTATGCCATACATTATGCCAGACCCCACTGCCTGCAAACAATTGGAGGAAATGGGAGCAGTGGCTGTTATGCCTTTGGCCTCTCCTATTGGCACCAACAAAGGAATAAAGTGCAAAGATATGTTGCAAATAATCATAGAGCAAAGCGAAGTGCCGGTAATAGTGGATGCAGGCTTGGGGTCGCCAAAAGATGCTTGCGAGGCTATGGAAATGGGAGCCGACGCTTGTATGATAAACACCGCTATTGCCATTGCCTCCAATAGTATAGAAATGGCAAAGGCTTTTTCTCTCGGTATAGAAGCGGGTAGAAAGGCTTTTCTCGCTGGAATACCTATGACAAGTCATTTTGCCATAGCCTCCTCTCCACTTACAGCCTTTTTGGACGAAGAGCAAGAAAATGTAGATATGTTGTAAAAAAATAATAAAACAGCAAGATAAAACAGATATGGAAAATTGTTATTCAAACGATAGAATAAAGAAAATTTACGTCAAAGGAGAATTGTTTCCTATTGAGGTAGGGATGAAAAAAGTAGTGTTGACCGATACGGTAAAGAATATAAAAGACGAGAACGGAAACCTTAGACAAGAAAGAATTTCTAACGGAGAATTAAATATTTATGACACAAGCGGAGTTTTTGGTGATGAAAACTATAAACACGAAGTAAGAAAAGGAATTCCGAGAATAAGAGAGGCTTGGCATAGAGAGGATGATAATTTTGAGCAATTAAATGGTTTTACCTCACAATATACCAACGAGCAAGAGCAAGATGAAGAAGTAAAAAAAATAGCCTTTCCCATAAAATATTTGCCTAAAAGAGCAAAGCAAGGAGTAGCTTTTACTCAAATGGCACTTGCAAAAAAAGGAGTAATAACTCCTGAGATGGAATACATTGCCATAAGGGAAAACTTGGGCTATGCAAATAACAAAATCACAGACAAGAACAACAAAAACTCCTACATTACTCCCGAGTTTATCAGACAAGAGGTTGCCGCAGGGCGTGCCGTTATTCCTTGTAACCCTAATCACCCTGAAGCCGAGCCTATGATTATCGGTTCAAAATTTTTTGTCAAAATAAACACCAATATAGGCAACTCGGCTCTCGGCTCTTCAATAGAAGAAGAGGTGGAAAAAAGTGTTTATTCGGCAAAACTTGGCGGTGATACCCTAATGGACCTTTCCACAGGCAAACACATTCACCAAACACGAGAATGGATAATAAGAAATTGTCCCGTTCCTATGGGTACGGTGCCTATGTATCAGGCTTTGGAAAAAGTCAATGGCAATGCCGATGAATTGACTTGGGAAATGTATAGGGATACACTTATAGAGCAGTGCGAGCAAGGGGTAGATTATTTTACCATTCACGCCGGACTTGTCAAAAAATTATTGCCATTTATCAAAAAACGACTCACAGGCTGTGTTTCTCGCGGTGGCAGTATTATGGCAAAATGGATGGCCGACCACAATTCAGAAAACTTTCTTTATACTCACTGGGATGAGATTTGCGATATACTTGCCATGTATGATGTTGCTGTGAGTATAGGAGACGGTTTGAGACCGGGAAGTACGCACGATGCCAACGATGAGGCTCAACTTGGCGAGTTAAAAGTTATGGGAGAACTATGCAAACGTGCGTGGGCAAAGAATGTACAGGTACTTATAGAGGGACCTGGACACGTGCCTATGGACAAGATTAAAGAAAATATGGACTTGGAAAAAGATTGGTGCAACGAGGCTCCTTTCTATACCTTAGGACCTTTAACAACCGATATTGCTCCCGCCTACGACCATATTACCTCGGCCATAGGAGCGGCAATAATAGGCTGGCACGGAACGGCTATGCTTTGCTATGTAACTCCAAAAGAACATCTCGGCTTGCCAAACAAAGAGGATGTAAGAGAAGGAATAATTACTTACAAAATAGCGGCTCATGTTGCCGATTTGGCAAAACATCACCCTATGGCAAGACTTAGAGATGATGCTCTCAGCAAGGCAAGATTTGAATTTCGCTGGATAGACCAATTCAATCTTTCCTTAGACCCCGAGAAAGCAATGGAATACTATGGCGTGGAGAAAATCAAAAACACTCCTTATTGTACTATGTGTGGACCAAATTTTTGTGCTATGCGTATTTCACAACAAATAAAAGAATAGACAAAAAGAATAAAATACTTTTGGAAATCAAAAATATGTAATAATTTTGCAAAACTTACGTTTATTTATAACAAAATCTTAAAAAACTTTTGTACAATGGAAAATATAGATTGGGGTAGTCTTGGTTTTGGCTACTATAAAACAGACTACAACGTACGTTGCTATTATAGAGACGGCAAATGGGGAGAATTGGAAGTATCCTCTTCTGAAGAAATAGTTATGCACATGGCTGCAACCGTTTTGCATTACGGTCAGGCTGCCTTTGAAGGAATGAAAGCGTTTAGAGGTGTTGATGGCAGAATAAGAATGTTTCGTCCATACGAAAACGCAAAACGTATGATTTCCTCCGCTCAAGGAGTTTTGATGGCAGAACCTCCAGAGGAGTTATTTGTTGAGGCTTGTAAAAAAGTCGTTAAACTTAACGAAAAATTTGTTCCACCATACGGTAGCGGAGCCTCTTTGTATCTTAGACCTATACTTATAGGTACGGGAGCTCAAGTAGGAGTTCACCCTGCAAAAGAATATTTGTTTATGGTTTTTGCTTGTCCTGTAGGTCCTTATTTTAAGGAAGGTTTTAAACCTGTAAAATTTGAAATAGCAAGAGATTACGACCGTGCCGCACCTTTTGGAACAGGTAAATATAAGGTAGGTGGTAACTATGCCGCTTCTTTGGTTAGTGGAGAAAGAGCAGTAAAAGAGGGATATTCAAATTGTATCTATCTTGATGCCGCTACACATACTTACATTGACGAGGCAGGAGCAGCAAACTTCTTTGGAATAAAGAATAACACATATTGCACTCCTCGTTCCACTTCAATACTTCCTTCCATTACCAATATGTCTTTGTGCCAAATAGCCGAAGATTTGGGATTAAAAGTAGAGAGAAGACCTATTCCTGTGGAAGAATTGTCAGAATTTGAAGAAGTTGCCGCTTGTGGTACTGCAGCAGTGGTTTCTCCTATAAATGAAGTATTTGACCGCGAAAACAATAAGACTTACAAATGGGGCGAGAAACCCGGTCCTATTTCTACAAAATTATACGAAACATTGAAAGGTATACAAGACGGACAAATTGAGGACAAACACAATTGGAATGTTTTTGTAGACTAATTGATTTGATTTTGATTTTTAAAATATTTACTGAGAGAGGAAGTTGTAAAAAAACTTTCTCTCTTTTTTTATAAAAAGTTTTGATTGTGGCAGAGTGTTTGTAAAATAAAAAAGGGGCATATACGTTATTTATTAACATTATTTTAAGTTTTGATTTTTTATGAAACAAGCATATAAGTGTTGTATTTTTTTCTGTTTGGTTTTATTGTTCTTTGCTTGCAAAAAGAATGAGGGGGTTGTAAATACGGAAATGGGCTTTTCTTTCAAACACTGCACAACCAACAACAATACACCAAAGGTCAAAGCGGGTGATGTGATTTTTGGTCAAATGAAAGTAATGTTAAACAACAAAAAACTGATTTCCTCCAATTATGGCTCGCCAGAGCGTTTATTTGTTGTTGGCAACAAGGTAAAAGAGGGAAGTATAGACGAATTTTTGATGACTTTACACATAGGCGATTCTGCTCTTATGATATGTCCTGTGGACAGTATGACCAAGTATCTGAAAGATATAGAATTTAAACCCGAAGACAAGGTTTGGGTATATCTTACCGTTAATCAAATAATTTCCACCGAAGAGATAACAGAAGCCACCAAAGAAACACAACTTAGAAATGCCAAAGAGGATGAGCAATTAACGGAGTTTGTTTTAAGAAAATACGATAAAGCCGAGCAACAATCCACAGGTTTGTTTTATATCAATCTCAAAGAAGGTTCCGGTAAAAAAGCCGAGTTTGGCAAAATGGTTTCTGTCAATTACACTGTGTGCGATACCTCCGGAAGAATAATAGACTCTAATGTGGAAGAAGTTGCAAAAAAAGGCAATATTCATAAAGAAAATATACATTATGCTCCTTTTGAATTTATGTTGGGAGACGATGCTTTAATTTCAGGTTGGATGCAAGGCGTTTCTCTTATGAAAGAGGGCGGGCATGCTGTTCTTGTCATACCTTCGCGTCTTGCCTACGGAGATGTAAAATATAGAAGTATAGAGCCTTATACTCCTTTGGTATTTGATGTTTATCTTTTGAAAGTAGAATAAAAAAATATATGCGTAACAATATGAAAAAGACTTTATTATTCAGTATTTTAAGTTTATGTAACTTTATTGTTTTCGGACAAAATTTGCCTCAAGGGTTTGTTTCTTCCACGGGCAGTGTTATTTACAAAGTAGAAAAAAACAATCCTAACGGAGAGCAAGTAAAGGAGGGAACTTTGGTTTTTGCTCGTTATCAAATATCTTTGAATGACAGCGTGATTTATTCTAATTTAAATCAACCATCGGCAACACAGCCTTCTTTTTTGGTTAGCAAACAAAATAATATGTTCAAAGGAGATTTGATGGACGCTATGCTTTTGATGAAAGACAAAGAAGAATTTACTTTTGCTTTTCCAAAGGATTCTATGGCAAAAATACAACCTTTGCCGCCTGATTTTGAAGGGTATATTTATTATCGTATCAAAATAGATTCTATTTGCTCATACGATGATTTTGTAAAAACTCAACAAGCAAAAGCAGATTCTTTGAAAAACATAGAGCAAGAACAAATACAACAATATTTGCAAAAAGACAATAACACATGGCAAAGTGCCGAAGGTATATATTACAGAGAATTGGCACAAGGCAAAGGAGAAAAAGCCAAAAACGGCGATAAAGTAAAAATACACTACACAGGTCAGCTTCTAAGCGGTCAAATCTTTGATACTTCTGTAGAAAGCATTGCAAAAGAAAACAATTTGTATAATCCCAAAAGACCATACGAACCGTTGGAATTTCAAATTGGAGCAGGTCAGATGATACCCGGCTTTGAAATAGCGGCAAAGCAAATGAATAAAGGAAGTAAGTATATAGTATTGTTGCCTTCAAATCTTGCTTACGGCGACAGAGATATGGGAGTTATAGCACCTTATTCTCCACTTATTTTTACAATGGAGTTGATAGATATAACAACCAAATAAAGAAAGAATTATATAATACGAAAAAGGAGATAAACAAATGGAACTTAATTTAGAAAAGCCTTTGGTGTTTTTTGATTTGGAAACAACCGGAGTAAATGTCGGCAAAGATAAAATCATAGAAATTTGTATGATAAAGGTAATGCCTGACGGCAAGCAAGAAGAAAAAACCCTTCGCATCAATCCGGGCGTAAAATTAAATCAAGAAGTTATTGATATAACCGGCATAACAGATTCTGACCTTGCAGATAAGCCATCATTTAAGGAAGTTGCTCAAGAGATAAAGGATTTTATTGGAGAGGCAGACCTTGCCGGATACAATTCCAATAAATTTGATGTTCCTCTTTTGGTGGAAGAGTTTTTGAGGGCGGGCGTTGACTTTTCGCTTTTAGGAAGAAATATGGTAGATATTCAAAACATCTTTCACAAAATGGAATCTCGCACTCTCAGTGCCGCCTATAAATTCTATTGCAACAAAAATCTAATAGACGCTCATTCAGCAAAAGGAGATACTCAGGCTACTTTGGAAGTCTTAAAAGCGCAATTGGATATGTATAAAGACACCGAATACACCGAAAAAGATGGCAAAACCTACCGTCCTATCACCAACAATGTAAAGCAACTTGCACAGTTTTCCAAAATGAATAATTGGGCTGACTTGGCAGGACATATTTACTTGAATGATGCTTGTGTGGAGTGTTTTAATTTTGGCAAACACAAAGACAAACCCGTTGCCGAAGTTTTTGCCTCCGAGCCTTCTTATTATGATTGGATGATGAAAGCCGACTTTCCTTTGACAACCAAGCAAGTCATACAAAGAATTTTTGCAACAATGAAAAGAAATCTTTTCTAAATAATAACAATAATTGTTTTCTACAAAAAATTAGTTGTTAGATAATTATGAAAATTATTTGCGTAGGTAGAAATTATGTTGAACATATAAAGGAATTGGGAAACGAAACTCCCGATTCCATTGTTTTTTTCTTTAAGCCCGACACTTCCATTACAAAGGATAATGAAGATTTTTATTTGCCGGATTTTTCCAATAATGTTGCCTATGAGTGTGAATTGGTGGTAAAGATAAGCAAAGTAGGAAAATGTATTCCGGAGAGTTATGCAAAAAATTATTATGACCAAGTCGCATTGGGATTGGATATTACCTTACGAGATATTCAACAAAAGGCAAAAGAAAAGGGCTTGCCTTGGTCATTGGCAAAGGGTTTTGATTATTCGGCTCCGATAAGCGATTTTTTTTATCTCAAAGACTTGGGAAAGGATATACAAGATATAAACTTTTCATTAGAAAAAAACGGAGAAATAGTTCAACAAACCAATACCTCTTTGATGATAAACAGCGTTGACAAGATAATTAGTTATATATCCAAATTTATCACTTTAAAAACAGGAGATTACATTTTTACGGGAACTCCCAAAGGTGTGGGACAAATGAGAGAGGGCGATGTTTTTAAAGCCTATTTGGAGGGAAAAGAAATCCTAAAAGTTTGTGTTAAGTAAAGAGTGAATAAATATTGTTAAACACTTTAAATTTAATCATTTATATTTATGTTACTTTCTTTGAAAATAGAAAATTATGCTCTGATAAAAGAATGTGAAATCAATTTTCCCTCTGGTTTTGTTGCCATAACAGGAGAGACAGGAGCCGGAAAAAGTATTTTATTGGGTGCTTTATCTTTACTTTTGGGGCAAAGGGCGGATATAAATGTATTGATGGATAAGGATAAAAAATGTATTGTTGAAGCGGTTTTTGAAACAAAAGAGGCTCTGCGTTACATTTTTGAAGACAATGATATAGATTACGATACACAGTCTTATTTTCGCAGGGAAATACTTCCCTCAGGCAAATCAAGAGCCTTTATAAACGACACCCCTGTTCAGTTGCCCATACTCAAACAATTTGCCAACAAACTCATTGACATACACTCTCAATCATCAACCAACCAATTAAAAGACAATACTTTTCAACTTTCTTTAATAGATGGTATGGCACAAGATGGAGAAATTGTGAATGAGTATGAAAAAGCCTATAAGAAGTATGGAGATATACTTTCAGAAATAGAAAAACTCAAAAAACAAAAGAGCGAAAATATTAAAGAATATTCTTACAATGAATTTTTATTCAACGAATTAGACAAAGCCAATCTGCAAAACGAAAATGAGCAGGAGGAGTTAGAAAACGAAATAGAAATTCTCAGCCATGCCGAGCAGATAAAAGACAGTATTTTTTCTTGCTTGAATTTATTGGATAACAACGAGGAAAACAATATTTTATCTTATCTGACTAATGTAAAAAATCAACTTAGTAAAATACATAATCACTCTAAAATTTTGAATGATAACTACCAAAGAATAGATTCTTCTTTGATAGAACTCAAAGATATTTGCAACGAACTCAATACTTATAACGAAAACTTAAATTTTGATAACGATAAATTGCAAGCCGATAATGAAAGATTGGACTTAATTTATGGTTTAGAAAAAAAACATAATGTATTGAGTGTAAAGGAACTTATTGATATAAAAAAATCTTTGTCAGACAAGATGTTTTTTGTGGACAATGTCAGCAATATCATCAAAGAAAGAGAAAGAGAAAAAGAATTGTGTATTAAGGAATTGGAGCAGTTATCTAAAACACTGCACAAGCACCGTACTCAAGCCGCTTTGCAAATGGAAAACAGAGTGCTCCCCATTTTACATTCTATGGCAATGCAAGATGCTGTTTTAAAAATAGAAATCACAGAAAAAGAAGATTTTACACCAAGTGGCAGAGATAATATAAACTTTCTTTTTTCCGCAAATAAAACAAAAGATAACAAACTTGCACCTATAAGCAAAGTTATTTCCGGTGGCGAACTCTCTCGGCTTATGCTTGCCATAAAAGCCGTTGTTGCCGAAAATTTCGCTTTGCCGACAATGATTTTTGATGAAATAGACACCGGTATCAGCGGAGATGTGGCGGCAAAGGCAGGAGATATAATGTTGCAACTTGGCAAAAATCATCAAGTTATAACCATTACCCACCTCGTGCAAGTGGCAGCAAAAGCACAAAACCAACTCAAAGTCTACAAACAAACCAACGAAAGTGAAACCTTTTCCAATATAAAAACACTCAACAAAGAGCAACGCATTGACGAAATTGCACAAATGCTTTCCGATGGAAAACAAAGCAATGAATCAATAAACCTTGCTAAAAAATTATTAGATATTAAGTTATAGAAAAGAAATAGAATAATTATTTATGAAAAAAACCTTTTTTATTATGGCAACCATAAGCACTATTTTTTGTTCAAATACCATGGCACAACAAAACTTGGAAACAAAAGAATTCAAATACATATTGGACGAATTTGCCGATTGCAAGGTTATGAGATATCAACTGCCCGATTGGGATAGTTTGACTTTAAAGGAAAAACAATATATATTCTGTCTTTCAGAGGCTGCTCTTTGGGGAAGAGATATTTATTTTGACCAGAATTACAAATATAATTTAAAAATACGCAAAGCCTTAGAGTACATTTTAACAAACTACAAGGGAGATAAGACAACAGAAGATTATAAGGCTTTTGAGGTTTATGCCAAACGATTTTTCTTTTCCAACGGTTTGCATCATCACTACGGCGAAAAGAAATTTTTTCCGGAATGTTCAAAAGAATATTTCGCCTCATTATTAAACAATTACAAAGACAAAGATTTTATATTGGAGCAAATTTATGACAAAAATATTGCCCCCATACGAAGAGATAACTCAACAGATAAAGACATAGTAAAAACTTCGGCTGTAAATTTCTATGAAAATCTTAGCCGACAAGAAGTAGAAGAATATTACAACAAAATAGAAACAGATTCTTTGCGACCTGTTTCACTCGGCATAAATTCCAAACTTGTAAAAGAAGGCAATAAAATAGTGGAAAAAGTTTGGAAACAAGGTGGGGAATATTCCTTTTACATAGATAAGATAATCTTTTGGTTAAGTAAAGCGAAACAATTTGCTGATAATGAAAGACAAATAAAATATACTGACAAACTGATAGAATTTTATAAGACAGGCAATTTAACCACTTGGGATGAGTATAATATTCTTTGGTCGCAAGACACGGAAAGCATTTGCGATTATATAAATGGTTTTATAGAAACCTATAATGACCCTTTGGGTATGAAAGGAACTTGGGAGGCTTTGGTTAATTATAAAGATATAGAGGCAACCAAACGTACAAAAACAATTTGTGAAAATGCACAATGGTTTGAAGACCATTCTCCTATAAAACCAGAGTATAGAAAAAAGAAAGTTGCCGGAGTAAGTGCGAAAGTTATCAATGCCGCAATGCTTAGTGGCGACTGCTACCCTACTCCACCCATAGGCATCAATTTGCCAAATGCCGATTGGATTAGAAAAGAATTTGGTTCTAAGAGTGTTACCATTGCAAACTTAAGTGATGCTTATTTCTTTGCCTCTATGGAAAGTCCAAACAGTGCTTTAAAAGAGTTTGCTTTTTCCGAAAAAGAGATTGAAAGAGAAAAACTTTATGGACAACTTTCGGACAATCTGCATACCGATATGCACGAATGCTTGGGACATGGCTCGGGGCAGCTGTTAGACACCACTCCCGCCAACGCTTTACAGGAATATTCCTCTTGTTTGGAGGAGGCAAGGGCTGATTTGTTTGCTTTGTATTATCTTATGGACGAAAAAATGATGGAACTCGGACTGATTCCTTCCATGGAAACAGGTAAGGCACAATATGATTCTTACATAAGAAACGGTTTGCTTGTACAATTGGCAAGAATACCACTCGGAGAAAAAGTAACAGAAGCACACATGCAAGACAGAAAACTTATCTCGGAATATGCTCTTAAAAACGGCGACAATTGTATTGAAAAACTAATAAAAGACAACAAAACTTATTTTGTTATTACCGATTATCAAAAATTGAGAAAAGTTTTCGGCGATTTGCTTTATATTATACAAGATATAAAATCAAGAGGTGATTATGAAAAAGGCAAGCAACTCGTGGAAACCTATGGAGTAAATATAGACTACTCTTTACACAAAGAAGTGTTAGAAAGATATAATGCTTTGGGAATAAAGCCATACGGAGGTTTTGTTAACCCTATTCTTAAAGAAGAAAAGGACAAAAACGGAGAAATTATAGATATATCCATATCCTACCCTAAGAGTTTTATAGAGCAGGAATTGGACTACGGCAAAACATATAGCAAATAAATGGATTCAACTGTAGTCAAAGGACATCGCGGTGAAGATATTGCCTGCAAATTTTTGATGGAAAAGGGTTATTCCATACTTGGCAGAAATTTTGTTTATAGGGGGCATGAGGTGGATATCATTGCTCAGGATAAAAACGAAATCGTTTTTGTGGAGGTTAAAGAACGGGCAACAAACGATTTTGGAGAACCTTACAAGGCTGTCAATAGACGAAAGCAACAATATATAATAGGAGTGGCAAATTATTATATGCAAAAATTCAAAATCACTTTGGAGGCGAGATTTGATATAGTTTCCATAGTAATGGATAATGAAAACTCCCCTCAAATAGAACACATTCCACATGCTTTTATGCCGGAGGTTTCCAAACGTGGTCGTTATCATAGATTCTGATAATATTACATCTCAAAACAGAACATGCTAACCCATAAAAAAGAGCCAAAATATAACGGCTTTGCCCTTATAAAACACCCAACGGGTGCGGATTTGCCTTACGAAAACAGGCTGAGTAAGAGGCAAAAAATATTTTTCGGGAAATTTAATTGATATACACTAAAAAGTCAAAAATAAGGGTGCTACTATTGATTATCAGCGAGTTAACCTTTTTCGAGGTGTCAAAAATAGGCAAAAATTGTGAAAATCAGCGGTTTCGAGCGGTTTTTTAAGGAAAAAATTTTTTCTTTGTCCGTTTCGCGAAAATGAATCGGCGATTCATTTCGACGAATCGGCGTTTCGATAAA